>NZ_DFDO01000168.1:0-5160 GCF_002367915.1 Acinetobacter sp. UBA3025 | reverse complement strand
AAAAAAGCGATAGCCAGAATAAAAAAATACCTTTAAGTTTTAAATCTGAAAAATAGATAATATTTTATATATTAATTTATAATAGCGATTATTAAGTTTAGAGAATTCTGCCATGAAAAAATCACTGATGATGAGTCTGAGTACAGTCATTCTGATGTCAATGAGCGCAGCCACAATGGCCGATACTGAGTCCAAAAAAGTGACTCGTAGCGATCGTATTAGTTTTCAGGCACCCATGAAAAAAGAAGCGCCAAAAGTAAAACGAATGCAGCGTACCGACCGCGCGGTATGGAATATGCCACAGATGGAACAGCCTTCTTTGCAGCAAAAACGTATGATTCGTAGTGATCGAATTGCCTTTACAACGGTTGAGCACCGCCAATAAAAACTTATTGGATTCAGACATTAAAAAGCCCATATTTTATGGGCTTTTATAGTTTCGGATTTGTTCAAATTTAGAAAATGGCCTCAAGACGTACCATCGCACCCAGATAATGGCTTCGGTCCAGTCGGTCATCATTCAGATAGTTCAGGTCGCCTTGCACAAAGAACCATTCACGTAAGAAAGGCTGTCTCCAGGACACATAAGGTCCCCAGCGATTTAAGCGTAAATCTTTATCATCCAGATAGCCGCCCGTATAGATGCCATAGTTAAAGCGGTTGCCCTGGAAAAATTGATGCTGTCTGAAGGTATAGTTGTCCCAGGTCAAATCGTCTTCCTGCTCATCTGCATAGGTCAAACTTAACTGATTGGAAAAAAAGGCCTCATTGGGACGAGCATGGATCAGTTCCAGGTTGGTCCGCAAATAATTTTCACTCTGCAATCCATAGCGATAAATCTGTTCGGCATGAAAAGAGAAGTCATTCTGCATCGCCCAGTCTTTACTGATTTTGGCCCGTACATAGATATCATCCCCAGAACGTACCCCCAGATCCAGATCGCTATCGAAAGGTAGGCCATTTGAAAATTCTGACCAGCGTAGTGCAAACGAGCTGTTATTTTCACGGGTACGGCGAATATCCAGATTTTTATCCCGGGCATTGCCAGGATTTTCATTGGTAATTGCGACATTGCTATCCAGTTCGTTATCCAGGCTGTCATCACCAAAGACCAGACTTAACTTTTGTTCCAAGGTTGGAAGCTTGATTTTTCCTCGAATCCTCGGCTTGATTTCATAGTTTTCATATTTGTCCCAGCTATTATCCAGGATGATTCGCAAAGTCGCAGTTGCTGGCTTATCCGGGTTGGTCTGGCCAAACCAGTTATCAATCTTATGTGCGGTGCGGTCTGCCCATTCACGGATTCTTTTCTGCTTTTTGTCAGCCCAAGATTTATCTTCTGTTTCTTCGGTGGTGGGCACCATCGCTTCGTCTGACTGTTCAGGTAAAATCGTAGGCGTGGCATCGATCAAGCGTGGAATCTGATCTAAAATACCTGTACCTGTACCTGTACCTGTACCTGTACCTGTACCTGTACCTGTAGGCTGTTCTGTTTCTGCAGGTTCTGTAGGAGATGCTTCTGCCCAAACTGGGCTACTACTTAATCCCACGCCAAGTGATAGCAATAAGATTCGAGTAATTTGGTTTATTCGCATGAGTTGATTCTTGCTCTTATCGTATTTTATTTACTGCGCTAGTTTTCTAGAAAATAAGGAAAAAAAGCAAGGATAAACTACATAACTACATCAATTATTTAATGATTTGTGCCTGAATTGCCATATAAAGATCTAAAACCCGTACCGGCTGTGACAATCCTAAAACAATTTGATGAATTTTTTGCCAATTCAAATCCTTATCACGTTTGAGCATTAAATAAGGATAAGCGATTTCCTGATTGGACAATGCCAGGCGACGTTCTCCATGAATTACCCGAATTTTCTGATGTTCCTGTAGCAATAAAATTGGAGTAGAAAAATCAGCGGGCGCTTCCTCAAAATTGATAAATTTCTTTTGATGAATACACCGAGCCGGAATATAGGCGTAGCTTTCCTCAGGCATCCAGACCGTTTCGGCTTGTTGCAGATACATTTCACTGAAAAGATCTATCTGGTCAAGACAGGCACCTAAAGCTGCCCATGATATGGATTTTATCTCTATACAACGCCGTCCACGCTGTGTGCCCCAGTGCTGGATACAGGAATTGGCCTGCAAGAGACTCGGTGCGCCCAAGAGCATCAGGTATTTCAGACCTTGCCCTTGTGGATTGGTCTGCATGGCAAGATAAACAGGACGGGCCTGCCAGTGGTCTTCCTCAGCATAATATAGCGCCATTTCCAGATCGGCCGGTTGGGAGACAGTCGGTTGTAATTCTAGGGCACAGAGGCGCCGTATAGTCGCTCCAGCATGTTCTAATGGATGCAGCAGGGCAGAGAATTCACCTAGCTGTATAGATTCAGGGAAAGTAATATTTTCATCTATTATCAAAATAGAGGATGAACTATCCGTATTGTCTATTGCTATAGGCCGTTCAGCTGTTTTAGTTTCTTCTGTTTCGCTAGTTGCTCTGTCTAAATCAAGTTTAATGGTTTCAGATAGTTGAGGTACAGTGATCTTGGTCTGGATCTGCAAACTGCCCTGATGATAACGCGCGATTTCCAAGGTAAGCGTATCGAATTCGGCATCCTGAACAGATAAAGCCGGAATATCCAGTTGGGGATCGAGAGGAAAATATGCGCCTTGTTGCTGTTGCTGTAAAAGCCAGTGATGGCAATTTGCTAATTCATCCCATTCACTATGTAAAAAATCAGATTGCTCTACAGGACCCAGCCAGATTTGCCAGCCTTGTTGTGGCTGATGCAAAAAGGCCCAGCCTGTTTCTCTATGCGTAGTCAGTGCCTGTTGCAGTTGGATAGGATCCTTAAAATAACCGCGATAACAATGATGAAACTGGGTGCTCGCCGCAAACTGATGTGCTGCCAGCTCAGGCTGGACACGGGATTTAAAACTTAAAATCTGATTTTTAAAAACAGGTTCATCACAGAGATGAAAAATATCCTGGAGCCGTTTTTTGGTTCGGGCGGCTTCATATAAACTGAGGGATTTATGTTCTAGTTGCTGCCCCAATTCATTTAATTCTTTAATTAACTTTGCTTTTTCTAAAGCATTCATTTTAGCTCTCTAGATATATTTGAGTGCTTTATCCAGTGACTTGGCCATGATCATATTGACTGCAAGTTCTACCAGTTTGTATTCGGTAGAGTTGGGATCTGGATAACGCTCAGCCATTTCAATCAAAAAATCCACAGAAATTGCCTGCGGAGAAATTTTTCCCTGTATTAATGCTTGAAGCTGGTTCATAACAAGAAAGTCTGAAATCCATAAAAGATCAGGTTCTGATTATAAGCATCTGATTGGCAAAATACTTGATTATTT
This sequence comes from Acinetobacter sp. UBA3025, assembly GCF_002367915.1. Classification (NCBI taxonomy): domain Bacteria; kingdom Pseudomonadati; phylum Pseudomonadota; class Gammaproteobacteria; order Moraxellales; family Moraxellaceae; genus Acinetobacter; species Acinetobacter sp. UBA3025. The sequence goes on along the minus strand of NZ_DFDO01000168.1, from coordinate 1,788 downwards.
TGAGTATTTTTTAAGCGAATTTGGTGGTTTTTTTTGAATAAAAAGTGAACGAAATCAAAATAAAATAAAAAATAATGAGGTTTTTAATGCTCTTTAAATAGAAGAACAAGTTAAATTTTCGAAGCCCTGAAATAAAAACAGGCTGAATAATTCAGCCTGCTGGGAGATTTTGCTTAAAGACTTAAGCCGCTTTTTCAGTTTCTGCAGTTGCAGTATCTGTTGCTACAGTTTCAACTGGTGCTTTGCTCACAGGGAAATCTGGAAGATAAACCACTTGAGCCATTTGTGCTGAAGCTTGTAGAGAAAAAGCCATCACAGTTGCTGCGCATAAAAATTTAACAGTTTTCATAACATGACCTTTTGATATCTGGGTGTTCAAGAGCTTGAACAAGAAAAAAAGTTAGTCCTAAATCACGTGAAAAATAATATCAAATGGCAATTAATAAAAAATGATCAAATCGGCAAGAAAAGCAACTAAATTTAGATAAAATACTCTATAAAACAATGTATTAGAATATTTACTCTAGATAGTTTTGGATTGTTTTTTATACATTTTTTAGATGTTTTAGAAGCTTTTAAACAAACATTTATTTGTTGATTATTTAAAACTAGAGGTCCAGATTTAAATTTTTTTAAAGCAGTAAGGGCAGATCAGTATTTGTTCATTCCCTGTAAGTTTTTGCTATCACTTGTTTGCTAAGAGCTGTAGAGAAATTTAAATCAACTAAGATGAATGCTTCTATCTTCACAGAGTGAGTGTTGAATCATGGCAATTGCAAAAGTGGTAGAAGTTAATTCAAGCAGTAGTAAAAGCTTTGAGGATGCAATTCAGACTGGCATCGCGAAAGTCACAGAGACGATTAAAAATGTTCAAGGTGCCTGGATCAATGAACAGAAAGTCGTGATTAATGACAATAAAATTACCGAATATCGTGTGAATCTAAAGATCAGTTTTCTGGTTGAATAATTCACATCATTCATAAAAAAATCCCCATCTTGAATGGGGATTTTTTGATTTGATTTAGTGTTTATTGAGGCTTTTCAGGAACATCACAAGCATCTGTAGAACACTGATCAGCTGCTGGTTGTTGCTGTGGCTCCTCTAAAGCTTTTTCAAGAACTTGTAAAAAGACTTCTTTCGGCTGAGCACCTGCCAAAGCAATGCGTTGATCAAATACAAAGAACGGAACACCAGTAACTTTGAGCTGGTCACGCGCCACTTCCTGGTCAAATTTAACAAAGTCCGCAAATTCATCCGAGTCGAGTAAATCGTCCACTTCAACCGGGTTCAGGCCAATACGCGCTGCAACATCTTCCAGCGTTTCACGTTCACCAATCGGCAGGCCTTGCGTCATATAGCTATAGAAAAAAGCTTCCTGAGCTTCATTGCCCAAGCCTTTGCTTTGTGCCAGGTGAATGATGCGATGCGCATTCAAGGTATTACCAGAGTTGGCACCTTCCCAGTTAAATTCAATGCCTTCCTGTTTAGCCATGGCTGCAATATTGCGCTGCATGTCTTCAACTTCTGCCACTGAACGGCCATATTTTTGTGCCAAACGTTCAGAGTTGGAAACTTCCTGACGGACTGGTGCTTCAGGATCTAGCTGAAAACTATGCCAATGGACTTCAAGTTCAATCTCGCTTTCCTTTGCAGCAGCTTCCAGCCGTTTTTTACCAATATAGCAAAAAGGGCAGACCACATCTGACCAAATATCTACGCGCATGTCATGTCTCTAATCTTTGTCTTGTTAGAAGTATGAGGGTGAAGAACTGGAATTTAAAAGATCG
>NZ_DFDO01000064.1:0-4636 GCF_002367915.1 Acinetobacter sp. UBA3025 | reverse complement strand
CTTATATAAGGCTAATAATAACTTAGTATATTAGAGATGACGTTTAATCATTGCGCGTACATTAGTTTTCGCATCAATCACAGTCATGAAGGTATAAGCGCCAATGAACTTACGGCTGATAAACATAAATTCTTTAGGCGGTACACTGAAATAACGTGAAGCCATGGATTTAGAAGCTTGCTGCATTACCCGGCTATGAAGCTGGCTTTTTTTCCAGTTATAGCGGTCATGTTCATCCATCACACCTGGAGGCAAGTCTTTATTGTTCATTGGTGAGCTGAAGGCTTCTGTGGCTAACAGAAAGACTTTTGCCATATCCGGTTTGATGCTAGGTGGAATAGAATCAAAGAATTCATAACCAGTCATGGCTTTCACCATCATGTCTGAATCATGATGATAACCGGCCTGGATCAGATTACGCGCAACATTGAGTAGATGCTGGTCAAATTGACGGATTGCACCGAAGTCGAGAAGCACAATCTTGTCCTGAATATTTTCGCCATCCCCTAGACGTACCAGATAATTGCCGAAATTCGGGTCAGTCTGCATCTCACCCCATTCAAAAATCTCACGTACAGCAATTTCAAGGGAAGCTTCACCCAGTTTATTACGACGTTCCTGTGGTAGAGACAGCATTACTGGACTATTGATGGGTACACCACGTTCAAAGGTCATACACAGAACACGGTCAGTACAATAGTTATCGATGATGGTCGGTACGATATATCGTGGATCATTTTGCAGACGTTTACAGAAACGACGGGTCGTATCCGCCTCAATTTTATAATTGACCTCACGATGCATCATCTCACGAACTTCATCGAACCATTGATCAAATTCACGGGTTTGCGGCACCATACGGGTCAATTTGAGCATGTTCTTAAACAGGCTCATATCAGAATCAATAGCCTCAGCTACACCGGGGTACTGGATTTTAAGCACCAGTTCCATGCCATCTGACTTGCGTACAGCACGGTGAACCTGAGCCAAAGAGGCGGTACCTAGGGGCTCATGATCAACCGTCAGATCATCTAGCTTGGAACCTAATTGCTGTTGTAATTGGGCTTTGATCGCCGGCCACGCCAAAGCAACTGTTTTATTATTTAACGTATTTAAGGCTTGAGTGACCTCTTCTGGCAGAAAATGTTCGCCATACAGGGCCATCATCTGGCCAATTTTGACAATTGAACCTTTAAGCTTGCCAATTTCTGCAACCAGATAATCGGCCTGTTCTTTCATGGCTTTTTTGCGTCTTCTTTCTTTTTCTTCTTCACTCGAGAACATAGAACCCGCACTGGATGCTGCCCAGCGCGTACCTGCCAGCAAAGATGCCTTTGCGATCGATAAGCGTCGATCCATTGAGGAAGTTTTCAATTGTTTAAGCTTATCGTTCTGATCTGACATGTAAACTCAATCCTTTTATCAGCATAAAGCGGAGTAAATCATTGTAGTGGATATTACCGTGTCTGCACGTATTAAAAAAGTTTAAGCCGCTGAATTCACGGTGAAAATCTCGGCAAGAGCATATCGCTTGCCGTTTTGACCAGTGTAAGGTGAATATTATGACATTTGAAATTGAATTTTTAATTCAGATCGTTGTTGTAACTGTTGTTTATTTGTTTGAATATGTTGATGAATTAGGTTCTGGACTGTTTCATGCATAAAACCCAGCGCATAACCCTTCACAATAATGATGCTTGGCAGGCTGAAAAACAGGTATTTGGCATCTTCCAGTGTCGCGCTACTAAATACGCCTTGCTGCATTAATGTGGTTTGTAAAAATACCTTTTCCTGCTGCACCTGACTGGATAACTGGTCATTCCAGTAGTTCTGGCGCATGGCCATAAGATTGTTGTGCTTATAGCTCATAAGATCTGGGCTCGTTTGGACATCATTGCCGAATTATATGCGGCCATAAAATCAAGTTTCAACCAAAGAACTGTGACATCTTTTTAAGCGAGAAAAATATAGGATTTTATCAAGGACTCAGTTAGTATCAGGCAATAATTTAAACAAGATTCATTATTCAATATTGATTGGAAACAAGCCAGTTTTGGTGAAGGGGATACTATGCGTTTTGCATGTTTATTAATGGCAGGTTGTTTGGGGACGATGGCATTACAGGTTCAGGCGGCTACAGGTTATTCTCAGGAATATACCCAGTGCATGAACTTTAGTTATGGCAATACAGCTAAACTGCAAAAATGTGTGAAAAAAGAATTAAAAGCTCAGAATAAACGTCTGAAGAAAAACTATAAGACTTATCTGAAATTGAATGCTGGCTATCGTAATAATATTCGTGATCAGCATACCGTCTGGGAACGCAAACTGTCACAGCAATGCAAGCTGACTATGAATACCCAATATGCCCAGATTAAACAGGGTCAATGTGTGCTGGAGATGGTAAAAGATCAGGCGAAGTTGTATCAATCGCGTTCTTATCGTGCCGGTGCTTAAACTGGTTTTAAGTTAATAAGTCCTTCCGGAAATACCGATAAATCTCAAAAAGCAGGATTCTAATCTACCTGAAATCCAGAAGATCTGTAATGGATAAACCATGGAGAATTCGGGTTTTTCATGGTTTTGGCATTATAAAAGACCTCAAAACAAGGTATCATAAGGCGTTTTAAAAAATGACCTTGGAGACGCCTTAAGTGGATCGACCGACTATTAGCCCTGAACATTTGCAGGAAGCCGCTGAAAATTTAACTACCATTCGTGATTTTATTCGTTTTGGGGTTACAGCATTACGTCAATACGATGCGCACTTAGGTCAAGGTACAGAAGATTATTTTGCTGAAAGTTCAGCGCTCGTTCTACAAACCTTGTCACTGGACTGGAATGCAGATCCTGAAATTCTGGACTCTAAATTATTGCCAAGCGAAGTGGCTGAGTTCTTGAGCTTGCTGGAACGCCGCATTAATGAACGTGTTCCAACCTCTTATTTATTGAATCTGGCCTATTTCTTCGGCAAGCCATTCTATGTCGATGAGCGTGTTCTGATTCCACGTTCGCCAATCGTTGAGCTGATTGAAAACCGCTTTGCTCCTTATTGCCTGACTGAAAATGGTGAAATGGGCGCGGCAGTAAATAACCTGCCAGAAAACCCGAATCCAAAAACTCCACAACGCATTCTGGATATGTGTACCGGTTCTGGCTGTATCGCGATTGCATTGGCCTATGCTTTCCCTGATTCAGAAGTGGATGCAACTGATATTTCTAAAGATGCCTTGGAAGTGGCGCAGATTAACTGTGAACATCACAGTAAACAGTATCAGGTGGCTTTACTTGAATCTGATCTATTTGCCAAAATTCCAGCTGAAAACCAATATGATCTAATTGTATCTAATCCTCCATATGTCGATGCAGAGGATATGGCTGATCTTCCTGATGAATTCCATCATGAGCCAGAGCTGGCATTGGCTGCTGGTCAAGACGGTCTGGATCTAGTTCGTAAGATGCTGGCTCAAGCAGCTGATTATCTGACTGAAGATGGTCTGATCGTGATTGAAGTGGGTAACTCTGAATGGGCAATGAAGCAAAACTTCAATACCGTTGATTTTCACTGGTTGCAGTTCCAACGTGGTGGTTCAGGTATCTTTGCACTGACTGCAGCCCAATGCCGTCAATATCGTGATTTATTCATTCAATCTGTTAATTCATAAGGAGTCGTTGACATGGCAGGTAATAGTATAGGGCAACTCTTCCGTGTAACGACTTGTGGTGAATCTCATGGTGTTGGCTTAATGGCCATTATTGATGGGGTTCCACCAGGGATTGAACTGTCTGAAGCGGATTTGCAAAAGGATCTGGACCGTCGTAAGCCGGGTACTTCAAAATTTGCAACACAGCGTAAAGAGCCAGATGAAGTTGAAATTATTTCCGGTGTGTTTGAGGGTCAAACTACCGGTACTTCAATTGGTCTTTTAATCCGCAATACGGACCAGAAATCGAAAGATTATGGCAATATCGCGCAAACTTTCCGCCCGGGTCATGCAGACTATACCTATACCCAGAAGTATGGTTTTCGTGACTATCGCGGTGGTGGCCGTTCGAGTGCGCGTGAAACTGCGATGCGTGTAGCAGCAGGTGCGATTGCCAAGAAATTCCTGTTTGAGAAATTTGGTATTGAAATCCGTGGTCATGTGACCCAAATCGGTACTGAAAAAGCAGAAAAACTGGACTGGAATGAAGTGCCAAATAACCCGTTCTTCTGTGGTGATGTTGATGCGGTGCCGCGCTTTGAAGCATTGGTAACTTCATTACGTGAGCAAGGCACAAGCTGTGGCGCACGCCTTGAGATCATTGCTTCTAAAGTGCCAGTGGGTTGGGGTGAACCAGTATTTGATCGTTTAGATGCGGATATTGCCCATGCCATGATGTCAATCAATGCCGTGAAAGGCGTGGAAATTGGTGATGGGTTTAGTGTCGCTGAGCAGTTCGGTCATGAAACCCGTGATGAACTCACAACAGATGGCTTCCTGGCGAACCATGCTGGCGGTATCTTGGGTGGTATTTCTAGCGGTCAGGATATTCGTGTTTCGATTGCGTTGAAACCAACGGCTTCCATCACAACTCCGGGTAAAACCATTACCATTAATCGTGAAGATACGGATGTCCTAGATCGGAAGAGCGT
>NZ_DFDO01000253.1:0-3997 GCF_002367915.1 Acinetobacter sp. UBA3025 | reverse complement strand
TTATTCCAAAAGCCCTCTGCTTACGCAGAGGGCTTTTTTTATATAACATATAAACCTTTTTTATCTTTAACGACTAATTTTTACGACTGTATAATCTCTGATCAGTTGTGAAATGTTATACTACTTGTGTAAATATTTTTTATTCTCTGAGTCATATGCAGCAGATTCTCTTAAACACATTTGTGTTGATATGGCTCATTTTGATTTCTTCACAGCTATACGCTGTAATAGAATTAAATTTTGATCATCATCAGTATGTCAAACTTGATGGCGAATGGGATTTCTACCCCAATCAGCTGATTGATCCCACTTTTGGGTAGCGACTATCTCAGTTAACTTCCTCTAATCAGACTCTTGCTGCTGAAAAAGTTCATTTACCTAATTCTTTCCTGACCTTAACAGGTCATAAAGACCATATTGGAACTTTTCAAAAAGCCTTCAGGCTGCCTGAATCAGTCATCAATCATGCGGTTTATATTTATGTGCCTTATCAGTATGGGGCTTATCGCATGTATGTCGATGATCATCTGCTGATAGAAGTAGGGCAGGTAGGCATACATGGTCAGCATCAGACCATGATGGCGCCAAAGTTGGCTTCTTTCTTTCCCTCACGGAGGGAAGTGACGATTACCATTCAGGCTTCAAGTTATCACCATATCCGTGGCGAGCTGGAAAACAGCATGTTTATTGGCTTTAACCAGCCTATTCTGGATAAGTTTTATGATCAGGTAATATCCTTTAGGTGTGATCAGTGGCGTTCTGCTGATGATTGGCTGCTTTATGGTGTTCTTTGCAGTATTTCGCAGCCTTAAAACGCAAGCAGGTAATTTACTGCTGTTTCTAGGGTTATTTATTCTGTGCTTGAGCCTGCGTAGCTTCTTTGCAGTCCCATTCATTTATACTTTATTCACGAATATTTCCTGGGTATGGGGCACACGATTTGAGTATTTACTGACTGAATTGGCGACTCTGTTCTTCTTGATTTATATCTATTTATTGCCGTATCGACTGTTAAATCCTTATTTATTAAAAATCACAGCTTTGTTAATTAGTATCAATGTGGCTGTGACCCTGTTTACGCTGCCTTATATCTTCCAGAGCTTCTTTTTCCAAAGCTTTAGTATTGCATACTGGTTTTTATTAATCTGCTTTATGGCGCTTACCGCATGCACAAATCGCATGTGTGTTATTCCAAGATCAATTCTATTGCGGTGGTGCTGGTCTGCCTGACCTTCCTGCATGACTATTTACTTGCGCTTAAGGTAATTGATTCAGTTGAAATTGCATTTTATACCTCCTGTGCCTATTTTATTTTAATTACCTTTCAGCTCAGCCGTGACTATGCGGTGCAAAGTATTAATACCGAGTTGTTAAACAAGCAGCTTTTGCGACTGAATAAAGAACTTGATCAGAAGGTTCAGGACCGTACGCGTGATATCACCTTGCTCAATGAGAAACTCGCGCAGCAGGTGAGGGTGGATTCGCTGACAGGTGCCTATAATCGCTTTGCCTTAAATGAACAGCTTCAGCAGCAATATGAGCATGCGATAGCAAACCAATCTTCGCTGGCTGTTTATATGATCGATGTGGATTATTTTAAAAACTATAATGACTATTATGGCCATCTCAAAGGTGACTATATTTTAAAAACACTGGTTCAAACTATTCAGCAAATATTGCCTGAAAATGACTTTCTGGCCCGCTATGGTGGAGAGGAATTTGCAGTTTTACTGGCAGATATTTCCTGGCAGGAAGCTAAAGCTTTTGCCGAGCAACTTTGTGAGGTTATTCGTCAGCTCAATTTAGAACATGCCAATCGTGGGGATGACAAAACCTGGATCAGTATCAGTGTCGGAGCAGCGATTATGGATGCAGAGTATATTTATAAAAATGTTGATCGTTTACTAAAAACAGCCGATCAGCAGTTGTATCAGGCGAAAATTCTTCGCGATTCAGCCTGTATTAAATAATAAAAAACTCAATTAATGCATCAGCTATCTTATTGAGATTATGTTATATCCGCTTACGATTCCTTTAATTTTTTATTATTTTAGCCGCTGTCTGGAATGCTAAATTGGTACTTATCTGAATGAAATTAGCATGAAGAATAACAATGAAACAGACTCAAATAGCAGCAATTTTATTATTAGGCTTAGGTTCCTATAGCCTGACTGCCTGTGCCCAAGACAAGACTTCAGCATACCCAGCTGGACAATCCGCTGCCAAAACCACACAGCAAGCTTATAAAGTCGAAGAATTTGCGCAGTTGAATGAGCCATGGGCACTGATTGAGCTGCCAGATCAGCGTTTACTGATTACCGAAAGATCAGGAAAATTAAAATTATTTAATCCAGCCAATCGCAGCACTCAAACTGTTCAGGGTATTCCTCAAGTGGCCTATGGCGGACAAGGTGGCTTAGGCGATATCGCACTCCATCCTGACTTTGCCAAGAATCAGTCGGTATATCTCAGTTATGCCGAACAGGGGCAGGGTGGTTATGGTGCAGTTGTGGTTCGTGGCAAGCTAGATCTCACTAAGAGCACGCCACAGCTCACTCAGATTAAGAAAATCTGGACTCAGGTACCGAAATTTTCTTCCGGACAGGGTCATTATGGGCACCGGATTATCTTTGGCTCAGATAATAAACTCTGGATCAGTTCGGGTGAACGTCAGCAATTTAATCCAGCCCAGGACATGAAATCTAATGCCGGCAAGATTATTCGTCTGAATGATGATGGTTCAATTCCTTCCGATAATCCATTTATGAATCAGGGCGAAATTGCCAAGCAGGTCTGGAGTCTGGGACACCGTAATCCTCTCGGTTTGGCATTTGATCCACAAGGGCAGCTTTGGGTGATTGAAATGGGTCCTAAAGGCGGTGATGAGCTGAATAAAGTGATGAAGGGCAAAAATTATGGCTATCCGATTGTCTCTAATGGGGAGCATTATGATGGCAAGCCGATTCCAGATCACAGTACCCGACCAGAGTTCGAAGCACCAGCACTAGATTGGACTCCAGTAATTTCTCCTTCAGACTTATTGTTCTATACAGGTAATATCTTTCCTCAATGGAAAAATAAAGCCATTGCTACAGGTCTGTCTTCTCAGGCAATGATCGTGATTGATACCACTCAAAATCCTGCGAAAGAAATACAGCGACTGGATATGAAAGAGCGGATTCGTGGTGCGGTTCAGGCCAAAGATGGCTCACTCTGGGTGATTGAAGATGGTCCAAAAGCCAAGTTGCTTAAGATGACCGCACCTTAGTAAAAAGCTAAATAGTTAATAATACAATGAAAGAAAAAGGCCCCAACTCCTGTGAGGGCCTTTTCAAATTTAGCTCAGATACCTTTCCTCCGGTATCGATCAGCATCCTGCCGATGTTTTATTCTTGTTTTTGCAAGGCTTCCTGTCTTGGTATGCACTCAATATAACCTGAGTCAGAAAAACCGAGTAGAGGCATTGACCGCATCTGCTGTAGGCCAGAGGCGACAAGCTCACTTAAGAATATTTATCCGATTAATTCCAGAGTTCTCAGGATAATTTTACGATATGGTAAAGATAGAAGACCTTATTGAGGCTCATCTCTCTATTCAATAAAATAATAAAAAGGAGAAGCACATGCCTACCGTTCAAATTGAAGTCTGGCAACAGTATTCCCAGGCTGATGAAGAGCAGTTACTCGACAGCGTATTTTAATGTGTGAAAAATGCCTTTCAACTGCCTGACTATGACCGTAATATCTGGCTGGTGGTACATGAAGCCCATCGTTTTCAGTAGATGACTCATCTGGCCCAGCCTGAATATTTTACCTTGATCGGTATTGACTGCTTCGCTGGCCGGAGTCTGGAGACCAAGCGCAAACTGTATCAGCAGATTGTAGCAAGCTTGGGAAAATTGGGCATTCCGTCTGATCATATTCTGATTCATCTGCGAGAAAGTCCATTGGAAAATTAGGGAATCCGCGGTGGGCAAGCAGCCTGTGATGTCAATATA
>NZ_DFDO01000196.1:0-6858 GCF_002367915.1 Acinetobacter sp. UBA3025 | reverse complement strand
ATAGATTTTGTCTATATATTCGTTTACATGCAGGTGAGGATAAATTAGATCAATCCTGTATTTTTTTAAGTTTTGATCATCAGGATCAACCAGACACCTGCATGGTGAACCTATAATTAAATTTTAGTCCAGAAAACGTGAAAAGTTTTTGCTTTTTCTATGGATTTTAGTCGTATCTTAAAAAAGATTTTCTTATAAAGTTATTAATTGGAAAAATATTTCTATAATCTATTTTAATTTTGTTGGATTTTTCTGTGATTAAGCAATATGGCTAAAATATTTCTTTATATAATAGCTTTGTTGGAAGTTCTTAAGCAATGCATACATGAAATCTTTCATATCAAAAAATAAAGGCTAGTTTGATGAATCCAGACTAGCCCTTAATATCATGAAGATTGCTCAGATCAGTATTTAAAATGCAGGCCTAAAACACCACTGATGCCTTCTGCTTCAGTGGCATAGTGGGAAGAATAGGCTTTGCTAAAATAACGTGTATCGGACAGGTTATTGATATTCAACTGTAGATCTACATTTGGGTTCACCTGATAACGTGCCATGGCATCGTAACGCACATAACCGGGAACAAATTTGGTATTGGCGGCATTGCCATAAACTTTATCCATTGCCACAGCACCGGTACCCAATGTTAGTTGAGGTATGACCTGATAGGTCATCCATAGAGTTGCACTGTTTTCTGCTACGTTCTGAACCTGATTGCCATTGTTTGTGCTTGGAACATAGACGGGATCTGCTGTAGTTCTAATATTTTCAAAGCCACCATCAATCAGTTCACTATCCAAATAGGTATAGCCTGCGGAAATTGCCCATTTCTCAGTAATATTTCCATTGATACCCAGCTCAATCCCATCGACACGGGTCTCACCAATATTACGGGTACTGCCATCAGCGTCGGTGGAGCGGGTATTGGTTTTTTCAGTACGGAAAATGGCGGCTGTCAGATTCAGTTTAGCTTCCAGAAGATCCCATTTAGTTCCCAGTTCCATGGTGCGGACTTTTTCAGCTTTTAGATTTTCAATAGCTGCGCTAATACTTTCAGAGCCATCACCACCATCGATACCGACCGGATTCGAGGAAGTGGCATAGCTGATATAAATACTGCCATTTTCTCTTGGCTTAAAGACCAGACCCGCCTGATAATTAAAAAAGTCTTCTTCATTTTCGAGGGTCAGCTGATCACCTGGAACGGCGGTAATCGGTGTATTGTTTGCACCTGTCACCGCATTATTGAATCGTCCATAGGTCAAGGTTTGCTGAGTTTTGTAATCATCCCAACGTATACCCAGATCCAGAATCCATTGCGGATGCAATTCGACACTGTCCAGTAAGTAGATCGATTTTGATTTGGTCTCGATATCATAACGGTCCGCACCATCTGTATTAAGTGTCCCCGTCCACGCACCCCGGTCTGGATTGTCTACAGAAGTACACCAGCCTAAAGCCACATTGGCAGGAGTACCACAGGCCGCAAAAGAGCTTCCAGTAGCATTCAGACCATTAATAATATATTGGGTACGTTCGGTATCCTGATCTGAATATTCTGCACCCAGGTTAAAGCTGTGTTGAATAGCACCAGTATCAAATTTGCCTGTTAAAGCCAGTAGGTCAGTAAAGGTATCGGTATTTGCGATACGTGAATTGGCCCGTGCCCAGACATTGCCATTCAAAATGAAGTTCCCGCGTGAATCATCGGGGTTGGTCCAGAGGTAGTCATTTTTAGAGCGGTTAAAGACCGCCGTATTACTCAGGGTTAGATTGTCATTCAAATCATGTTCTAATTTTAAAGTACCAATCTGGTTTTCCTGTTTCTGGAAATCACGATCTTTCCAGCCATAGTATTGACCAGCTTTGACATCAATTGGTTTCCCATTACCATTTAAAGCGACATTGGCATTGGATGCTCCAAATGGATTATTATAGGGAACGCCGGAGTCTGGAATATCATCAGTTTTCAAATAGTAATAACTTAAAGTTCCACGCGTTGCGCTGTCCAGGCCAAAACTGAAGCTGGGTGCAATACCAGCACGTTTATATTCAGCACCGTCATGTTGACCCGCTTTTTCATTCTGGTGGCCCATGACCGCGATACGAGCCGCCATGCCATTGCCGAAGTCCTTGTTAGCATCCAGAGTGATACGTGCATACATATCTGTACCACCCGCAACAGAGCCTTCCAGCTCATCTCCCTTTTTCGCCACTTTGGAGATCATATTAATACTGCCACCCGTAGTGCCCGCACCGCCCATGGCAGAAGCAGAACCTTTGGTAACTTCGACCTGCTCAATGGCAAACATTTCCCGGTTTTGTGAAGTCGAATTTCGTACGCCATCGACGTACATCGAACTTTCCGAGTTATAGCCTCGAATAAAAGGCCGGTCCCCATTCGGATTGCCGCCTTCACCTGCGCCTAAAGTAATACCTGGTACGGTACGCAAAGCATCAGCCAGCGTAGTGACCTGCGTATCTTCAATCAGTTGTTGGGGAATCACGACCACAGATTTTGGCGTGTCCAGGAGTGGCGCAACAAACTTGCTATTGGCTGACTGATCGACTTTTAGACCCGGCACGGGTTCAGCTTGTACTTCCTGATGAATGGTCTCAAGCTGCACCACATTTTCTTGTGCAATCGTGTGTGCAGATGCAAAAGAAAGGGAAGAAACGATGGCTGAAGAAACTATTTTTTTACGAGATTTTATATAACTCATAATCATTCTTTTTTATTTTTAAGTTTGGATTCGCAAATAATAATTATTATTGTTATCGTTGCTATCCTTCTTGCATTGATATTGGCAATGAACAAAATTTAATCAATTTAAAAAATAGATAGACTAGAGTGCGAACTGAGAATTAAAACCATGTTTTTAATATAGATTGATTAAATATGGATCTTATTTGGTTTTTATTGATAATAGCTATTGATATATAAAGCTATGTTGAATTGCCTTTAAAGACGCTTCAAGGAGTTAAGGGTAAGATATTTAACTAATTTTTTTTTCATTTTTATTTTCAATTAAATCCTAATTAATCAATTCCCCTAAATAGACAGCTCGGTTGAATATCTGCCACGGTCGCTGTTCCCATTAAGGCCATGGTAATCTCAAATTCTTCTTTCAGGATTTTGATCACATGCGCTACGCCCAAAGCTCCGGCAGTCGCCAGACCATAAATATAAGGACGGCCAATCAGGACAGCAGAAGCACCTAAGGCAATAGCCTTGAATACATCCGATCCACGACGGATGCCACCATCATAGAGCAGAGGAAAATCTGCTGGCACCACCTTTTTAATCAGTTGCAAGGCAATGAGAGGAGAAATGCAGGTATCCAGCACACGACCGCCATGATTGGAAATAATCAGACCTTTTACCCCATGCTTAATCGCCTGCTGGGCATCCTGAGGATGTACGATTCCTTTTAGAATCACGGGTAAATGGGTTTGCTGTGCGATCCAGACTATGTCTTCCCAAGTTGGGGCAATTTTCATTAGTCCGTTAAAGACAGGATGATCACCTTCCTTTAATTCTGGTAAGGGAATATGCGTAGGCGTATGCGGATGTTGCATGGCTTCCGGTAAATGAAAAAACGCACGACGTTCACGATCGCGGATGCCAGTATGTGGTGAATCTACCGTAATCACTAGCGCCGTATAATGGTGTGCCTCAGCCATTTTGACCAAAGCTAGAGATTTTTCCCGATTCCCTTGCCAGTAAAGCTGAAACCATTTGCGTGGATTGTCCTGTTTCAATGCGCGCATGTCAGTATTCGTAAAAGTACTGAGAATCATATTACTACCCATCACTTCTGCGGCGAGGGCAGAAGCGGCTTCGGCTTCAGGATGAAACTGCTGCTGATGTCCAATCGGTGCCAGAAAAATTGGATGCGGAAATTTTTGTCCGAACATTTCAAGTTCAGTACTGCCTTGGGTCAGATCTTTCAGCATACGCGGCAGAAGCTGAATATCCTGAAATTGCTGTAAATTGTCCCGGACACTGACTTCATCCATGGAGCCACCTTGCAGATAGTTCCAGACCATACTGGAGAGATGTTTTTCTGCTTCGACCTCATAATCGGCGATGGTTTGTAGGTAGGCCGGGATCTGGGTTAATGGCGCCATCGGTTCACGTGACATTATAAATCACCCCACTGACGAATCAGGTTGTGATAATGATGGGTAAGCTGCAAGACTTCTTCAGTATCGCCAATCTGTTGGCGTAGTTTGATAATGGTCATATCCAGATCAAACAGCATGCTGCGTTTGGCATCTTCGCGAACCATACTTTGAATCCAGGTCACAGCCGCAATACGTTTGCCTTGAGTCACAGGTTCAACCCGATGCAGGCTGGTCGATGGATAAACAATCACATCACCAGCATCCAGTTTCACTTCATGGCAACCATACTGGTCTTCAACGACCAGCTCGCCACCTTCATATTCATCGATTTCAGATAAGAATAAAGTCAGTGACACATCGGTACGAATGGCCTGTCCGAGTAGAGGAGAGTAATGAATGGCATTATCGACATGATTACCATAAGTACCTGAATCCTGATAGCAGTTAAACAGGGGCGGCAGGATATGTTTCGGCAGGGCAGCAGAGGTAATTAAATGATGACTTTTAAGTGCCTGTAAAATGATAGGGCTAATCTGCTGATACAGGACAGAAGAAGAATCCAGTTGTAGGTTCTTTTTGATTTTCTGTGCCTGACTCCCGGCACTGAGTTGCCCATTTATCCAGTGTTCTGAACGATCTAATTGCTGTCTCAGTTCGGCAACTTGTGCTTTGCTTAATACTGCCGGGATATGTAACATCATTTTAAAAGCATTCCTGCAATTGAAAATATCGTGCATTCAAGAGAATACACGATATTGATAGATAGAGATAAAAGCTAAATTAAAATTTATAGTTCAAGGTTAAAGCTGCTGAACGTGGTTGACCCAAGATCACACGGCCACCTCCATTATTCAGCGTGCTGATGTACTCTTTATCTGTCAGATTATAAACATTAAAGTTTAAGGAAGTTTGGTCATTAAAGGTATAACCGGCCATGGCATCAAACACCACATAGCTTGGAATACTCGGCATATTCGCTGCTGCACTACTGTTTGTAATCACACGTTTTTGCTCGTCCACATAACGCGCTCCCAAGTCCAGTTTTAAACCGGCAATGTTATAGGTCGTCCATAAAGAAGCGGTCCATTCAGGTGACCAGCGTACGCTATTGGTCTGGGTCACTACACCCGTGTTGGAGTTGATACTGAACTGGTCTTTTTGCTCGGTTTTCATATGGGCTACACCTGCTGAAATATTCCAGGCATCGGTAATTTTACCGACAGCGCCCAATTCGATTCCTTTAACTGTAGTTTTACCTTCCTGAATAGACTCGCGGGTAATCGGATCTTGGGTAAACTGGTTTTCATTTTCGGTGTGGTATGCGGCAGCATTTAAAGCCAGATCGCCATCCAGCAGATCCCATTTGGTGCCAATTTCATAATGATGAGTTTCTTGAGGGTCTGCAGCCGAGCTGTTAATTCCTGTGGTTGAAAGGCTAAAGTTACTGCTACCCGGCGGTGTCAGGGATCTGGCATAAGATGCATAGACACTGCTGTAGGCAGTTGGCTTATATAAACCACCGAGCTTCCAGCTGAATAAAGTGTCATGGGCTTTTAAATCTGTTTTGGTTTCAGTCACTGCTAGTGTCGTACTGTCGGTTGAATAACCCAGTGCATCGTAATTGGTATCGTAATAATCGACACGGACGCCACCATTGAGTTGAAAACGTTCACCAAACTTGAGCGTATCAAAGAGATAAGCCGCCGCCGTCTGGGTTTCACCATCTGAATAAGCGCCCGTATACACAGGATCAGGCAGATTCTGGTGACGATCAGGATGGTATAGATTCGCGGGTGGCGTACTGTTAGTAGGCTGCCCTGGCATTTGTGTAGCCAGTGTTCTGGAATGTTGCTGCTCTTTTAATAGTTCTACACCAGCGACCACATCATGCTCCACTGAACCGGTTTTGATATTCCAGTTCACCGTGCTCTGATTGGCCAGAATTTTATTTTCCTGATCGACACCCTGGCGTGAACGGCTTACTGTCCAGTCTTGAGGATCGGTAGAGTCATTTCTTGAAAGGCTATTAATCCCCGTCAAAGTACGCTGCATATGGGTATTGCCCAAACGGGTAATATTGGTAAATTTCAGATTTTCAGCCCAGTCACTTTCGATTTTGGCTGTATACATGTCAGCATCAACATCTTCATGGTCATCTGCATGGCCATAATAATTTTCACGGTCTACTTTAGCTGCGCTGGCGATCAGCGGGTCTGCATTCCAGAATCCTTTCATGCCAATCGTTGGAATACCGCCATCCGGAATGTTACGTTGGCGGATATGCTGGGAATAAAGATACAGTCGAGTATCACTATCCAGACTAAAGGCGATAGAAGGGGCAACAGCCCAGCCTTGATTCTCGATATAGTCGCGGCCTTCTACACCGCCATCTTGACCCATTGCATTTAAACGGATAGCAACGCTGTCATTGATCGCCTGATTAATGTCAGTGGCAAGACGCGTATGTTCAGCCGTATTGTAGGTAGCAGAGACTTCACGACTGTTTTCCAAATGAGGCAATTTGCTGACCAGATTCACATAACCAGACGCCGTACCACGTCCACCTTTGGCACCCGCAGGGCCTTTTACGACTTCCACCTGTTCCAGGTTAAATACATCACGACTCACAGCGCCGAGGTCACGAATACCATCCAGATAGGTAGAGCTTTGAGTTGAAAAGCCGCGCATCTGGAAGGCATCGCCAGCACTGGTATTCCCATTTTCGCCGAG
>NZ_DFDO01000035.1:0-4234 GCF_002367915.1 Acinetobacter sp. UBA3025 | reverse complement strand
TCTATCAAGCTGATTTAAAGACATTAATCTCTTTAAATAAGCCGCAGCTACAAGCCCTAAAACAATATATTCAGGAACAGGCAGTTCAAATCCCTGATTTGCGGATCGAGGTTAAAGATTATTCTGTTGCGCTACATTTTCGTGAACATCCTCAACTGGAAGATCGCGTACATGCCTTTGCGCTGGAATGTCTCAATCAGTTTTCAGACTTTGAGTTAAAAGCTGGCAAGTATGTTTTTGAACTGGTGCCCAAAGGTGCAAATAAAGGTTCAGCGATTCAACAGATTATTCAGCAATACCATCTCACTGATCATTATCCCATGTTTATCGGCGATGACCTGACCGATGAAGCCGGATTCAAGGTCATCAATGCCCTTCACGGCTGCTCAATCAAAGTAGGCCCTGGCCAGACCCTAGCACGGTACAGACTGGAAAACGTCTCTCAAGTTCAGGCCTTCCTGAAAGAATTTTTAAAGGTAATTGAAGTACAAGAACAACAACGATTGGAGAAATCACATGTCTAAACTCATTGTGTTATCAAACCGTGTGAATCTACCTAACCCAGAAAGTATGAAGGCTGGTGGATTGGCTGTTGCATTGCAGGATGCATTGCAAGATATAGGCGGTATCTGGGTTGGATGGAATGGCTCCAGAGTTGACCAGAACAAGGAACAGAAATTTCAGATTCTGAAACATCAGAATGTGGAATATCATACCAGTGCACTGAGCGAAGCCCAGTACCAGGGTTATTATTGTGGTTTTTCTAATAATGCCTTATGGCCGTTAATGCATGACCAGCATCAACGTGTTGAATATCAGCCGCAGGATTTTAAAACCTATAAAGATGTCAATTTGCGTTTTGCCAAACACCTGAAACAGGTGGCTTCACCGCATGACATCATCTGGATTCATGATTATCATTTTCTGAGTGTAGCGCATTACTGCCGTAAATTAGGCATGCGCAACCGGATTGGGTTCTTCCTGCATATTCCTTTCCCCGAACTGAAACTTTGGCAAACGCTGCCTCCTTATCAGGAACTGGCCCGACATCTGGGAGATTTTGATGTCATCGGTCTGCAAACTCCACGCGATCAGGCCAACTGTATTGATTTCCTGGAACAGGTATTAAATATCCAACATCGCAATGATGAAATCCTGAGTTATCAGTCTAAACGGATTTATGTGAAAGCTTATCCAATCGGTGTACACCCGGC
The DNA here is from genome assembly GCF_002367915.1 of Acinetobacter sp. UBA3025. Classification (NCBI taxonomy): domain Bacteria; kingdom Pseudomonadati; phylum Pseudomonadota; class Gammaproteobacteria; order Moraxellales; family Moraxellaceae; genus Acinetobacter; species Acinetobacter sp. UBA3025. The sequence continues at coordinate 3,020 of NZ_DFDO01000035.1, read as the reverse complement.
GCAGATTCAGAAGCAGGCTGCTGAGAGCCAAGTCACTGACCTGCCCTTTGATCTGGATAAAGCACATGCCCATAAGACCATTATTTCGGTTGACCGGATTGATTACAGTAAAGGGCTGCTGGAGAAAATTCATGCATTCCAGGAGTTGCTGGATGAACAGCCTGAATTTAAAAATCAGTTCCAGCAATTACAGATTGCCTGCCCATGTCGACTAGATGTGAACAGCTATAAAAAACTTTATGAACAGTTCCAGGCTGCGGTGCAGAATTTAAACCATCAGCATGGCAATGCAGACTGGCTGCCTTTTGACTGTAGCTATGACACTTTGGGTCATGAAGCCCTGATGCAGCTCTATCGTAAGGCGGATATTTGCTGGGTGAATTCAATCCGTGACGGGATGAATCTGGTCGCCAAAGAATATATTGCTGCGCAAGATCCATTAGATCCAGGGGTATTGATTCTATCTAAATATGCTGGGGCTGCCGAGCAAATGAAAGAAGCTTTGCTGGTCGATCCTTATGATCAGGACAGTATGGCCAAAGCCTTGAAAAGAGCCTTGCGTATGCCGAAGTCGGAACGTTTGGAACGTTATCGCTATTTACAGCAAGGCTTGAAGAATTTCGATATCATTCGCTGGCGTGATCAGTTCCTGTCGGACCTGAAAAAATCACAAAGCTTACGAATTTATCGACCAGTGGCCAAAGGCATTTCGACCCAGTTCAATATGCATGCCTAAAGTCTAAAAAACCTATAAAAAAACACCAGCTTTATGCTGGTGTTTTGTGGTCTAGGCCGGCAATAAGACCTTCTGCTTTTTCTGATTCTTTGTGACCGGCAGTCAGATGGTTTAGGATTACAATGCTCATTAAAGCAACTGCGATCACTGTAAACACTAAACGTAAGCCAATAATTTCACTACCGAAACCTACGAGGGCTGGTCCGATCAATGAGCCAGTGTAAGCAAATACCGATACATAAGATAATGCTACATGAGAAGCCATAGATTTTTGGCGGCCTGCACGAGAGAACATTAACGGAACGATGTTGGCACTACCTAGACCCAAGATCGCATAACCGGTTAAAACGACTTGCCATACTGGTGCAAAGATCACCATGAATAAGCCTGCTGCAGCCAGTAAAGCACTTAGTAAAATAGTGATTTTTTCACCCAAGCTTTGAATGATGAGATGACCGCTAAAACGTCCAAGAACCATTAAGCCAGCAAAGAAACTATAAGCCAAACCGGTATGCGCTGCAGGTACATTAAACTGGGTTGCCAGATAAATACCGCTCCAGTCCATTGCTGCACCTTCAGACAGGAAGGATACAAAACAGATCAGACCAATACCTAAAATTGCGAATGTTGGTAGCGCTTTTTTCGCAGGTTTTGCTGTAGCTGTATTAGTTTCTTCTGTAGTTGATGACTGACCACCTAAACAGAATGGGATTGCCAGCATTGCAATCGCAAGCAACATCACACTTACGACCAGTGCGCCAGTTAAAGGTGCCAGACCAAATCCCATTAACGTGGTCATGCCCAATACACCAACCAGACCACCCAAGCTACATACGCCATGGAAACCCGACATCAAGCTTTTATCCATAAGTTTTTCAATCTGGGCAGCCTGAATATTTACGGTTACCCCCAAAGCACCAGCACTGGCACCAAAGAAAAACAGGGTAATTGCCATCATCAAGCTGGTAGGGCTAATCGCTAGCGCTGGCAAGATGAATAGAAATGCAGCCAGAATAACAGCCAGTACTGTACGGCAGCCAAACTTGCTTGCCATACGACCTGCCAATGGCATTGCCAGCATTGAACCCACTCCGGCACATAGCAAAAGTAAACCAAAGTCAGCATGGTTCAGCAATAAGCGCTGCTGCGCATAAGGAATTAATGGCGCCCAGGCAGCTGTACTAAAACCTAGACTAAAAAAACACAGTGCAGTGGCAATTTTCTGCCAGAGATACGGTGATGGAGACTGAAGACGAGAAATTAGCTGTGAATTTAACATTGTCATTCCAAAAGAAAGAGCTCAGGCATCCATTACCGATCATCCATAGAAAAACCCCGCGAACTTATAGCTTAAAAATATAAGTAGCAGGGCTTAATTTGTGTGAATTATAAACAGAATTTTTCTAAATGAAATAGCTTTTAGAGATGAATTTTTAAATTTTTTACAAGTAATTGATTGTATAAAATTTATAATTTTATAGTTTTATTTGTATACGCTGATCGGTTTTTTCATTGCTTCCTGTAACTCAAGATTTTGTAAAAAACAGGCGAAACCTTCAGTAACTTTTGATTGTAGTCGACTACTGGTCGCTACCCTCAACTGATTGGACCAGGTAATGTCGACTCCTGCCTGTTGTAAACGGCGAACAAAGTCGACATCTTCATGACAATCTAGCTGGCGAAACCCATTAAAATCATTATATATACTTGTTTTAAAACATAAATTTGCCCCATGAATATGGCGATGATCCATTTTATCCTGATAGTGGCCTAAATATTTTAGTCGGGCTTCCAAGCTTAAATTTTTCCATTCGTCCACTTCAACGACCCCACAAATTGCGTCAGTGGGTTGGTGCTTCCACATGGCTTTGAACCAGTCTTCCTGTACACTTGAATCCGCATCAGTACAACAGATCCAGTCGCATCCTTGTTCAATTACTTTTTGGACTCCTAAATGACGGGTCTTACCCACTGAACGAAAGTCACAACTAATGACGTCCACCCCCAGTCGCATCGCTTTGATCGCGGTTTGATCGGTACAACTGTCTAAGACAACTAAAATCTTAATCTCGGGAATATTTCCTGATGAACCAAGGTATTGATAAAATTCAAATTGTGCTTTTTTTAAGGCCAGCAAGCAGCGTTCTATAAAGGCTTCTTCATTACAGGCAGGAATAACCACGCCAATTTTATTCATTTAAGGCCCTCTTGCTCTGCCACAGATTGTGGGCTATTCATCCAGACATCAATTAGAAAATCAGGTTCCTGAAGTTGTGAACATTTT
>NZ_DFDO01000229.1:0-3436 GCF_002367915.1 Acinetobacter sp. UBA3025 | reverse complement strand
CTTTCGCAAGAGATCTAATATAATCATATTTTATATAAGTAGCAAAATGTATTTCTAAATTTTATTTTAAATTTAAGTTTATATACAATTTTTTGATTAAGTTATGACTTTAATTGAAAAATAAAATTTATAAAAGATAGAAAGCTTTCAATATGTGTTCATTCTATTATTAAAAGTAATTTATGTTTCTTATAAATCCAGACTTCAATTACTTAACTTACCTTTTTTTACATTGAATTAATATGTAACAGGTAATAACTTGGCGAATTTTTAAAAATAGGTAGAGTAAATATTAAGTCGAAACCTAATCATCGGCGATTTAAAGCAAATAGTAAGGAGTTACACCATGGCTAATAATCAACAGCAAAATCAGCAAGACCAACAGAACCAACAACAACAGCAACAGCAAGACCAACAACGTCAGCAAAACCAGAATCAAAATCAGCAACAGCCGAACCAGCAGCAACAACAGCCGCAGGGACAGCAAAACCAACAGCGTCAGCAGGGCCAACAGGACCAGCAACGCAATCAGCAACAACAGCAACAGCCACAACAAGATAACTAGCAGCAAAATTTGCGTAATCAATAAGATTAGTCAAAGCTGCAGCGTTTATATCTAAGTTGTGTAATCTCTACAAAAAACCGCCTTCTTTAAGGCGGTTTTTTCTTGTTCAGAATAAATCAGCATTGAATATTGGCTTTTACTTTATAAAAGTCGAGCGCATTTTTCAGATCTTTTAGTAGTTCCTGCTCATCATATTCTTGTGGCATCAGTTTTATTAGGGCCGGCATATAATGAGTTTTATATTCTTTAGGATAATCCTCACATAAAATATGTGTTCTTTCCTCAAGGCTAATAGTAGAAGAATCTAATTTATCTAAATAAGCACTCAATCGGGCATCGGATTTTTCAAACTGAGCTTTCACTGCTGGATCAGGTTCAGCTGATACATCTGCCTGTTGTTTCTGGCAGCCTGTGATGGCCAATGCCAATAGGGCAATTATGAATAATGATATTTTCATGGCAACAATATATTGTTATCAGTCATTGGAAAAATTATAAAGAGAAATGAATGAAAGAGCACCTGCCTTTAAACTCATTGACAGCTGAGAAAATAAAAAATGAAAAGGACTTTGATAAAATAAGTAAAATATCTACCAATATGTATAAGTTGCATATCTGCTTTTATGACCCACTTGATTGAATGAAAACTGAATGAATCAAAGTTTTTTGTATTTAATTGCATCTAAGTCGATGAAAAATAGCCAATAAAATATAAAACATAACCTATATTCAACATTTGGTAAAAAAGCCTCTATATTTCATATACATATTAGATGCATGACAAGTGGTACTTTATCACCACTACAACAACTCAGATAAAATAATTTAAAATCAGCAAGTTAAAAAGCCCTGTTTAATCCAGACAGTTAAACAGGGCCTATTTTTTAGATCATAAATATGTCAAAAACAGATGATTTTTCGATATTTATCCTTCACATAAGTTTTCATATACAACATAAAACCTGAAAATACGTTCAAGTGTGAAACATGAATAGATGTTATTTATATATCTCTTTTCATGAAAAGACAGGGTAGAGCTATGATGAGATGTATCTGTGCATTTGGTATGGGTGTCATGGTGGGATGTTGCTTTAAATCTTGCAAAGAAAAAATATGCCAGATGATGAGCAAGGATCACAGTACCAAAGACCAAGCGCCAAAACATGAAGAGAGTGTACAAATTTAGAGGCTATAGCTTGCCTGTGCAATCGCAGTACAGGTGAGTGATTCAATCGTTTCAAGGTAAATAAATCGTAGAGCTGTAAGCCATTATCTTTAAAGCAACAAAGCTCGATCCATGATCGAGCTGTTCACAGTCAGGAGAAACACATGTTCCAATTTATATGTTGTTTATTTGGTCTTCATGGTGCGACTGAAATTGATTACACAGTCGATGATTTCGAAGTCAAAAAGTGTCGTGATTGCTTGAAAGATTTAAATTAACTCTCTAGACCTCCGTGGTTTAGATGGATGTTGAACCCCCGTTCGATTTTAAATTGACGGGGGTTTTCATTTTTTATCATTGATATTTGAAAATAGAACCAACATATCAGCGCTATATTTTTATAAATTATTGACAGTTAATTAATAAAGATTATTAAAAATAAGAATTTACTTATTTTTAGCTTATTATTTGATCCTACTAATATCCATCTCAACTAAATTCACGCTTTAAGTGTTATTGCAATATGCGATATTTAGGTTATACTTTCAATATAGCAAAATGCGATAAATAGTTATGCATGTGATCACTCACGCTCGGATTCTGGAAGCAATGCAAAAGTGGCCACACGCTGAAACTGCATTAGATGGTTGGTATCGAATTATCAAGGCCAATGATCCTAAGGATTTTGCCGACATGAAGCGATTATTTCCCGCAGTCGATAAAGTCGGGAAATTTCATGTCTTTGATATTGGTGGCAACAAGATCAGGTTGATCGCAGTTGTGATGTATCAGGCAAAACGTGTCTATATTCGCCATGTCTTATCCCATCAGGAATATGACAAAGGTCATTGGAAGGAGGCTTAATATGAATGCAATGATTAAACAGGCCGTTGATCACTGGCGTTATGTTGCACCTTTGCTCAGCAAGCCAGAAACTGAAGAAGACTTTAATACGCTCACTGAAGCTTTAGATGAACTTCTGGATATTGTAGGTGATGATGAGTCGCATCCCTTAATGGGGCTGATTCTTCAACTGGGTGATTTAGTCTCAGCTTATGAACATGAGCATTTGCCGATGCCAGAAGGCGATGGTCGTACTGCACTGGCTTTCTTGATGGAACAGCATGGCCTAAGCCAATCAGACCTATCTGATATAGCTACCCAGTCGGTCATTTCTGAAATCCTGAATGGTAAACGTCAGCTCAATATCCGCCATATTAAAGCTTTGTCTGAACGTTTTAATGTTTCTGCAGATACTTTCTTTTAAGTAATAAGAAATTAAATTATAAATTGATCTATGAGCTGTGTTTTCTGGAAGCAGGTTGCACAGCCAGGCAGATTTAGATTAAACAAGAAGTCTATATAAGCTCTGATTAGAAGAATATATGTTTATTAAAATGTATGGAAAACATAAATATTATTGATGTTTAACCTTATATGTCCTAATAATTTTCTAAGCATCTAGAGGAAAGGGAATATATATGACAACTCATGCAGACCACCAAACAGAGCAAGAAGATAATCCGCAAAAAGAATCTAATGATGATAAAGGCAATCAAGCAACCTATAAGGGTGTAAAGCCTGAGAAAAAGCCTAATGCAGAGCCTGAGCATCCGCTGAGGGAGCAAAAGTAAGATATTGATATCAGAAAGCCCTAATTAAATTTAGGGCTTTTTTGATTTGAGTCTTGTCCCGTCCTGAAATAA
>NZ_DFDO01000200.1:0-10956 GCF_002367915.1 Acinetobacter sp. UBA3025 | reverse complement strand
GATACCTTCGGTATACCCACCTTTATTTATCAGGTTAGTGGTGAATATGCCATGCTGGCTGCTGCAATTCAGAATGGCTGGTTATCTGATAGTGTAATTCTAGAGTCCCTGATGTGCTGCCGTCGTGCCGGCGCAGATGGTATCTGGACTTACTTCGCGGAGGAAGCGGCGCTCAAACTGAAAGACATGAAATAAAATAGAAGGACCTTGGCGCAATGCATATCGCCATTATCGGAGCAGGCATTACCGGCTTGATGTCAGCTCTGGAATTGCTTGAACAGGGATGTTCCATTACGATTTTTGATCAACAAGCGGCTGGACAGGCAGCCTCTTGGGCCGGAGGCGGCATCCTCTCCCCGATGTATCCTTGGCGTTATCCCGATGCCGTTAATGCCCTCGCCCGCCATGCCAAACCCTTGTATCAAGCCTGGAACCAGAAACTGCAACCGATTACCGGGATTGATTTCCAGATCCATGAAACCGGTATGCTGATTTTTGATGAAACGGATTTTGAAATCGGACTGTGCTATGCCGAGCAATATCAGGATCCACAGCAACATGCCAAATATCTGAATCAGCCTCAAATCCAGCAAATCAATTCCAAAGTAGATCCGAAATTTAAACAGGCGATCTATTTTCCAGAACTTTCCAATATCCGCAATCCGCGACTGTTACAGTCCATTATTGCTTACCTTAAACAGCATCCGCGTGTCACTTGGCAAGAGCATTGCAATATTAGTCAGCTAAATATCCAGCAAGATCATGTACACAGTGTTTCCACTGAAAATGGACAAAGTTTTGAAGCGGATCAGTTTGTGATTGCCACTGGTGCGTGGTCTGCACACTGGTCTGAACAGCTCGGTCTGGACATTCCAGTTCATCCGGTTCAAGGACAGATGCTGCTGTTTAAAACACCAGAAAACTGGCTACCGACCATGTGCATGAACAAGGTCATGTATCTGATTCCACGTCGTGATGGTCATGTGCTGTGTGGTTCCAGCATGCGTCAGGTCGGTTTTGATACTTCGCCTTCTGCTGAAATCCGTCAGGATATTTTGGAAGCCTGCCTGGAAATGGTACCAGAATTGATTGATTTCCCAATCGTGAAACAGTGGGCAGGTTTACGCCCGAGTTCACCAGATGGCATTCCCTATATCGGCAAAATTCCGCATCTGAACAATCTCTGGACCAATTTTGGCCAGTTCCGTAATGGCTTATGTATGGGTGCTGCTTCTGGAAAATTGCTGTCTCAGTTAATCTTGGAGCAACCGACCATCGTAGATCCACAGCCTTATAGTCCAGTACAGCGATTACAGCCGCACTCTTTAACGGTTTAAAATTTCAATCAAGGCTTCTTTCAGTGTCGGATAGCTAAATTCAAATCCGGCTTCCTGCAAAGCTTTGGGCTGGACATATTGACCATTCAGAATCAGTTGTGACTGTTCACCCAGCATCATTTTCATACTGCAAGCTGGTAAGGGCAATAAAGGTTTACGCTTCAGCACCTGTGCTGCGATCCGGACAAATTGCGCTTGACTGACTTTTTCAGGTGCAACCACATTAAATACCTGTTGCTGGGTCGGCTGCTGCATCAGGAATTCGATCGCCCGCATGACATCCTGTAAATGTACCCAAGTCACCGGCTGACGCCCGTGGCCAATCCGGCCAAACATATTCAGCTTAATTGGCAATAACATCTGCGGAAGAATCCCGCCACCTTGGCCAAACATTACAGCAAAGCGAACAATTTTGGTGTCCTGCCCCGTATAAGACAAGGCCAGTTTTTCCCATTTCTCACACAGTTCTGACATAAAAATGGATTGTGGCGGACTTTGTTCAGTACACACCGTATCCCAGCGTTCTTGCGGATCGATTCCGTAGTAGCCGATCGCTGAAGTCGAAATAATACGTTTGGGTTTGATCTGATTTTTTTCTAGATAGTCATATAACTGCTTGGTGGTATTTAACCGACTGTCCAGCAATTTCTTTTTCCGTGCGGCTGTCCAGCGACCCTGCCCGATACTTTCACCAGCCAGATTAATCACATAGTCAATCTGATGATTTTTCAATTCTTCCAGATCATTAATCCAGTGAAAATCAGGATGCTCTTCTCGCAATTTTTTCTGCCGGGTCAGGCCGATCACTGCATAATCACGAGCCAGTAAAAATTTCACCAGATGGCTGCCAATAAAACCGCTGGCGCCTGTCATGAGGACTACAGGTTTATACATGGTTATTCTGAGCCATTATTATTGTATTGCTCAAATTATACGTCACTCATAAATCAAAATGTTAGATGAAGTAGGCTGGATCGATAAATGAGGAATTGTTATCAGGCTATACAGAAAACGTCTGATTTTCTATCAGCCTGATTTAGCTTTTTGAATTTAATCTCAACGATTTTGATATAAAGAGTCGAAATCTTAGCCAAACATTTTTGCTGCCATACGCTGCGCCTGTTTGCCATAAAACCAGTAGGTCAGCAGATAAAGCGGAATCGCGATGAGCAGGAACATGATCACGACAATGCTCATAAATTGTGGCTGTTGCAGATATAGTAAAAAGTCCTGCCAGGCATTCGGATTGGATCGTGTCGCAATGGCAATCCCTAAAATTAAAAATGCCAGGTTATAACCCCAATAAATCAGGCTGAATCCTAAGGTAAACTTTTTACGCTCTGCCTGGGTGGGCGCCCGTTGCTCCTTTTTTAAAAATTTAAATAGTACCCAGATCATCGCCACCAGATAAGGCACAATGGTTAATACTGCGCCCATGCCAGTCGGCATTAACGCCGCCACAACCCCGCAAATGCAGGTAAAAATAAAGCATAGGAAAAAAAACCAGAGAAAATAGCGAGTTAGAGGCACCATTAGCAGGACTCAAGGACGATTAATCAACTAGTATAAAAAAAATTAATTTTTTTTTCATTTTATTGTCAACCTAAAGCGAGATGCTGACGTTATATAGGGTACAAGGTTCGGAAATTTGGACTGGCATCCACAAATTTTCGTTCTCTTTGCTAAAGCAATAAGTCCAGTGTTTTAGAAAATTTTGAATAGCAGCCAAAATTTTCACTATACACAAATCTTTGACCGACGATTTCATCATCACTCGAATCGTCGGTTTTTATTTTTTGGACGAACCGTTTTTAGCAATTCGCCTGCAAATTTTTATCAGCTTCTTATGCAGCATAAAATAATGATCGGCTGCATTTTTTCAAGTCTGTTTTTAGCAATTTTTATAAAAAATATTGGTTCTGCTACCCAGATGCTATGAAAAATGCCTGAAGTAAAATTTAAAATAAAAACGCTGTATTCAATACTTTATATATAAACATCATATTTTATTGATTTCATAGATATTATTCTAATATTCAAAACTACGCTGAAAATAGTTTTAATGATGTGTAGCAATGAAATAGATCAAAATATTTTTTTCAAGTAGATTTTTAGCTGGGCTTTTTTCTATAGTAGGAAGGTAAAAATAAAGGTGGGTATACATGGCAGTTCATTTTCTACATACTTCTGATTGGCATTTGGGACAATTTTTCCATAACCATGACCGTGAATTTGAACATGCACAATTCCTGAATTGGCTCCTTGAACAAATCAAGGAAAAACAGCCACATGTCCTACTGATTGCCGGTGATATTTTTGATGTCATCAATCCCGCTTCCAGTGCCCAAAGACAGCTTTATCAATTCCTTGCCGATGCCCATGAACTGGCACCGCATATGCAAACCCTGATGATTGCCGGCAACCATGATTCAGGTTATCGAATTGAACAGGTTCAGCCTTTATTGACCAAATTTAATGCCAAAGCGGTGGGTATTGTCGGCCGGACTGCGGACAATACTCTTGATCTGGATCGTTTGCTGGTTCCGATTTATGACCAGCAGCAAGAGATTATTGCCTGGTGCCTAACTCTACCTTATTTGCGCAGTGCCGAGATTACCGGCATTAATGAACATACCCATAATAGCCAGAATGCCATCAGTTATCTGCACCAACAGTTGATTGCCGAAGCCAAAGCACGTAAGCAGCCACATCAGGCACTGATTCTTATGTCACATGCACATATGCAAGGCGGTGAAACTTCCGATTCGGAACGCCCCATTATTGTCGGCAATGAAGAGGCTCTCTCAACGGCGCTATTTGATGAAGTCATTGACTATGTCGCTCTGGGACATCTGCATAAACCGCAGAAAGTCGGTCAGCCGCATATTCGCTATAGTGGCTCCCCGATTCCCCTATCCTTTAGTGAGATCAACTATTCGCATCAGGTTGTTGAAGTCAGAGTCGATCCTGAACAAAATGCTGAACAGCGTTTTCAGTGTGAAGCGCTGAAAGTTCCTCGTACTGTCGAGCTATTTAGAATCCGGGAAAATCTGGAAAATCTGCTCAGCAAAGTAAAAGCACTGCCGACTGGGGAAATTGAGCATCTGGCAGCACGACATTTTCTGGAAATTGAATATACTACCGATGCACCGCCACCGGTAGATTTACGTCAGCAGATTGAACAGGCACTGCCACCAGATCGTTATCGTCTGCTACGCATCAGCCGGATTTATCAACGTCAGGCAGAAGATCAGGCTGATAGCTCTAAAATTGACTTGGCACCTCCAACACCTGAATCACTGTTTTTCAATATCTGGGAAAAAATGGGCTATAGCCAGGATCATTCGGTGCAGCAGGATTTTCAGCAGTTATTGGTCGAAGCCCAACATGAACTTGCACAAAAACAACAAGCTTAGGATCAGCCATGAAAATTATCCGTCTGAGCCTAAATAACCTCGCCTCTCTCGCTGGTACGCATCATATTGATTTTGAATCAAATCCCCTGGCACATGCCGGACTGATTGCGATTACCGGAAAAACCGGTGCTGGAAAATCCACCCTGCTCGATGCCATGTGTCTGGCGCTGTACAACGAAATTCCACGTTTAAAAGGTGCCACAGGTAGTCTGAAAGATGCCGGCGGACAGGATGTCTCGATCAAGGATTCCAAAAATATTCTTCGTCGTGGCTGCGTACAGGGTTTTGCCGAGCTTGAGTTTATTGCCTTAGACCAGAAACGCTATACGGCACGCTGGGAAATTCGTCGTGCCCGGCAGAAAGTGGATGGTAATTTAAAGGTCGATCGTGCCATTACCTGTCTTGATGATCAACGGGTGCTGAACCAGAAAATTTCTGAATGCACGCCGCTGATTGAAAAACTGGTCGGCTTGAGTTTCGAGCAATTTACCCGTGCGGTTTTGCTGGCACAGTCTGAGGTTGGTGCCTTTCTAAAAGCCAAAGATAATGAACGCGCTGATCTACTTGAATATCTGACCAATTCTCAGATTTTCAGTCTGGTCAGCCAGAAGGCCTTTGAAAAACACAGTGAAGTGAAGCAGAAACGCGCTGATCTGGAAAAATTAATCGGTCATTTGGAACTGTTATCTGAAGAAGATATTGCTACTCTACAGCAGCAACACACTACTTTAAAACAGGCGGTTGAGCATCTAAACCAGAGTGAAAAGGTACTGGAAAATGACTTGAAATGGCATCGCCAGCAGCATTATCTCTATACTGAAATTCAGGCCAAAAAAGAAATCTATACGGTTCAGCTGGATGCTGAACAGAAGATGGCACCGCAAAAACAGTTATTAGATCAACTGGACCAGTTTCAGCAGATTCGGGAACAGTTTGTCCAGCAACAGCAGTTTCAGAAGCAGCGTAGCCATTTACTGACTGAGCAGCAAAACTTTGTTGCCGAATTCGCAGCAGTTCAACAGCAGCGTGATAGCGAACAGCACAAATTACGGCACATTCAGCAACTGCAACAACAGCAGCAACAAGAGTTCCATAAGATCAAACCTTATCTGGATCAGGGACTCAAACTGGATCATGAAATGCTATCGATTGGCGAGCAGTATAAGCAGCTTTTAGCCGAACAGCAGACCTATAGAACCCAGCAGATTCAGCCTGTTCAGAATCAGCTGGCGCAGACTGAACAGCATTTACAACTGGTTCAGGCTCAATATCTACAGATCCAAAAGCAACTGGAACAACAGGGCTTCTTAGCGGTTTTTGATGACGAACCGCAGGCGACTCTGCAACGCCTGCGGGACTATCAGGAACTTCACCAGAAATTCATGCGGCAGCACCCGGCACTTTTCCAATCCAGCCGCACTGAACTGGAACAGCAGCAACAGGCTTTATCTGCCAGCTTGCAGGAATTCACTCAGCGCTATACTCATCTGGACCAGCTTGAACAGCAAGTCCAACAGTTCCAGATCCAACAACAGCAACTCAGTACCCAGCATTCGAAGCTTGAAGCTTTAATGCGAACCGTACAGCAAATGGCTGGCTTAGAAACTGAAAGCCTGCAATTGAACCGCGAGTTAGAAAGCTATCATGATCGTTTAAAGCAACTAGAAACTGAGCTGGTTCAATTACAGCAACAACGTCAGGAAGCAGAACAAGCTTTCGAACAATTGCAACAAGTACTGGTTTATCAACGTTTATTACAGGCACAAAGTGTTCAGGAATTACGTGCACAGCTGAAACCAAATGAGCCTTGTATGGTCTGTGGCAGTCATGAGCATCCTTTTGTACAGCATCAGGAACTGCTAGAAAATGCTTTGCAACAATTACATGATCAGCAGCTTCAGGAAGCTCAGAAAAAACTACAGCAACTGACTCAGGCATATCAGCAAGCACAAATCCAGCAATCTCAACTACAAACCTTAATTGAGCAACATCAGCAACGCAGCAGTCAGCTCAATACGACACTACAACAGCAGAAGATTCAGTTGAATCAGGACCTTCAGCAATTTGATTTGCTGTTGGATTTAAGCCAGAGTACAGATCATTTGCAGCAACAGCTTGGTCAGCATGTGCTTCAACTTCAACAAGAACAACAGCAGCTAGTCCAGACCCTGCAAAATCAGCAAAGTGACTGGAAACAATGGCGTCAGCAACAGCAACAGTTAGATCAGCTACGTTTTAGCATGCAGCAGCATTTACAGCTAGAACAAATGATTCAGCCAGTTCTTCATCTACTGCCTAAGTCCTTGCAGAAATCCTGGATTACTGATGCCTCATCAAGCTGTCAGCAGCTATCTCACCAACTGCAACAACGTCAGAAACAGACTCAGGAATTCAAAACCTTAGAGACTCACATGCAAAGCTTAAATCAGCAGATTGAAAAGGCACGTGATCAGCTCAGCCTGCATCAGCAATATGATGCACAGTTACAGCAAAAGATGAATACGGCGCTGAATATGGGTAAAGCGCTACGTGAACAGCTCAACCACCTGACCCTTACCCATGCCGGACAGATTTATCCTAAGGCACAGGAATGGCGTGACCGTTTGGAGCAACAACAACAGGCGTTGGATGAACAGTTACGGGCACAGAGTCTGATGACCCAGCAGCATGATCAGCGTTTACAACAGGCTGAACTGAAAAAACAGAGTTTCATCACCCAGATTCAGCAACTAGAACAGCAGATCAAGCAATGCCAGCAATCTATTCAGGACTGGCAAAATACATATCCTGCGTTTGATGCCGAGCATATCCAGCATTGCCTGAATATTGACTTACAACAGCATCAGCAAATTCGCCAGCAATTACAGGCACAACATCAGGCGGTTGAAAATGCCAAAACGGCTTGGGATATTCTGGAGGAACAATATCAGCATCATTTGAAATCCAAGCCTGAACTTAGCTTTGAAGAAGTTGAACTGCGCTTAAGTAGTCTGGCACAGGAAAAAGCTGAACAGGAAAATGCCTGTAATGAGGTTGCCACCAAATTAAGAATACATGCCAATAACCAATCGACCTTACAACGCTACCAGCATCAGATTGAACAGGTCAAAGCTGAAGAATATCGTTGGGGTCGGATCTATGACCTGATCGGCCATAAGGAAGGCACCAAATTCCAGAAAATCGCGCAAGAACATCATCTGGATATTCTGGTCGAATATGCCAATCAGCAATTACAGCCTCTAGCACCGCGTTATCAGCTGCACCGGATTCCAGACAGTTTGAGTCTGGCGATTATTGATCTGGATATGAACAGTGAAGTACGTCCTGTCCTGTCACTCTCTGGCGGTGAAACTTTCTTGGTCTCTCTGGCTCTAGCCTTAGCGATTGCCAATATGGCTTCCGGCTCTATGAAGCTGGAATCGCTATTTATTGATGAAGGTTTTGGTACTTTAGACCCAGCTTCCTTACATATGGTCATGAATGCGCTGGATCATTTGCAGAGTCAGGGCCGTAAAGTGGTGCTGATTTCACATGTACAGGAGATGCATGAACGGATTCCGGTTCAGATTCAGGTTAAACCGGTCGGTGCTGGTGCCAGTACCATTCAGATTATAGGTTAAAGCATGAACTCTACCCCGAACAAGCTCTCGCCCTATTTCAGCTTACAGCTTGAGAGCTTGCGGGGTATCAGTGCCATTGTGGTGCTATTCAGTCATAGTTTTCAGGCTTTTATCGCGCCTTTTGATCTGAGCCTATATTCCTGGGTACGTCTATTAGGCCAGGCTGCTGTGATGATCTTTTTTGTGCTCAGTGGCTTTTTAATCGGAACATCAATCCAGAACAACATCCAAAAACATGAAAATTTTAATCTGCGGCAGTATATACGGCAGCGTTATCGCCGCATTTTACCGGCCTTTCTGTTTGCATCCGCTTTCAGTCTAATTCTATATGCACTAGCACCTACATTTTTTGCTTCACATAGCCATGAGTTCCAGAACAGTTTTGGCATGATGATCCGGACTGCCTATAACATTGATACTCGGGATTTTCTGGGTTCTTTATTCTTTCTCAATGGCTTTATTACACCGACGGTATCTGCCAATGCACCGCTCTGGAGCCTGAGCTTTGAAGTCTGGTTTTATATGCTGGCCGGATTTCTGCCTTTTTTAAAAAATTCTGAAAACGCTAAAATTGGCTTTTTTATCTTGCTTCTAGGGCTTTCCATACTGAACTTTCAGTTTCTGTTTTATTTTCTGCTCTGGCTAGTTGCCTTTGCCAATTCATTCCGGCAGATCCAGCTGCGTTTTTTAAGTCGACTACAACCCATTAAATTGGGCCTATTTGGTCTGGCATTTATGATTGCCTGTGCGGATGCTTACCAGTTTCATATCATTGAACAGGCTGACTTATATCGTGTAAATTATTTTGTGCCGTTTAACCTGTGTATAGGACTCGCCTTTGTCTGCTGGATTGTGCAGCTGCAACATCAGCAAAGCCAATATCAACCAGTTTGGCCTCAGTCTGCAAATTTCTCCTATACACTTTATGTCACTCATTTCCCTTTACTGCTTTTTATTCTGGGCTGCTTTCCTGCAACGCTTGATCATGGTCTTGAGGGTGCCGTTTTATCCTTATTTATGAGCATGTGCAGCTTAATTTCCTTTGCCTGGCTCATGGCCCATTGGCTGGAACCCCAAAGAAAAAAAGCGTTATCAACTACTCTGCAATAACGCTTTCCCAAAACTCAATTGTCAGTATAAATCAGTCCGTTTTTTTAGGACGTGCGCCAAACAAGGCAGTGCCCACACGTACCATGGTAGAACCTGCTGCAATCGCCTCAGTCATGTCGGCAGACATTCCCATACTTAAAGTATCCCAGTCTTCAGGTTTTGCATGTTGGCTTTTGACCTCTTCGAACAAGGCTTTGGTATCTGCAAAGGCGTGGGTATTATCTGGCGCAGGAATCACCATCAAACCACGTAAGCGCAAATTCGGTAATTGACTGATCTGTGCTACTAGATCGGCCACTTCCTCAGGCTGACAACCGTCCTTGCTATCCTGCCCATCAATATTGACTTGCAGACAGATATTAAGCACAGCTTGAGAATCACTACGCTGATTAGATAAACGTTCAGCAATAATCAGGCGATCTACCCCATGCACCCAGGCAAAATTTTCTGCCAGATGTTTGGTTTTGTTGCGCTGCACATGACCGATAAAATGCCACTCAATATCCAGGTCTTTGAGTGCCGTGATTTTTTCCAGCGCTTCCTGTAAATAGTTTTCCCCAAAGGCACGCTGACCAGCCTGATACATTTCTGCCAGCACAGGGCTAGGCTGGGTTTTGGAGACGGCTAGAAGTTGCACCGAATCCAGCTCACGCCCCGCCAGAGCGCAGGCGGACTGGATCTGAGCTAAAACCTGATTTCGTGACTGTTGCAGCATATTCATTGATGGGGTTCTCATTTCGTGCGGATTTTTTTCCCTTGCTCATCAACTAAGTGTTGGTTAAGCTGTGGGAAAGCCTTATTATTCTAGCAAAATAAATAACATTTTAATGAACTCGGGGACCTTATGGATATTACAGAACTGTTAGCCTTTTCTGCTAAAAATGGTGCGTCGGATTTACACTTATCAGCAGGTTTACCACCCATGATTCGTGTGGACGGGGAAGTACGCCGCATCAACCTGCCTGCACTAGAACATAAAGAAGTACACAAACTAGTGTACGACATCATGAATGACAAGCAACGCCGTGATTATGAAGAAAATCTGGAAACTGACTTCTCTTTTGAAGTTCCAGGCGTAGCCCGTTTCCGTGTGAACGCATTTAACCAGAACCGCGGTGCAGGCGCAGTATTCCGTACCATTCCATCTAAAGTACTGACCATTGAAGATCTAGGTATGGGCCAGATCTTTAAAGATATCTGTGAATATCCACGTGGTATTGTACTGGTGACAGGACCAACCGGTTCGGGTAAATCAACGACGCTGGCGGCAATGCTGGACTATATCAATGACAACCGCTATGACCATATCCTGACAGTCGAAGATCCAATCGAATTTGTACACCAATCAAAAAAATGTCTGATCAACCAGCGTGAAGTACATCGTGATACGCATGGATTTAATGAAGCATTACGTTCTGCATTACGTGAAGACCCGGATATTATTCTGGTCGGTGAGATGCGTGACCTTGAAAC
>NZ_DFDO01000303.1:0-5651 GCF_002367915.1 Acinetobacter sp. UBA3025 | reverse complement strand
CTTGGATCGTACTGGAGCTGGGTAAAAACAATGTACAGGATTGGCACGATAATCAGGCCACCACCCACGCCAAACAGGCCTGCGGCAAATCCTGCAATTGCACCAATCAATAAATATATGATTAACTCCATAACGACATTTACCACGTTTAGATTCAAATGGATGTAGAAACTCGCGAACTGCAGCAACGTTTAAGTCAAGCAGGCCAGCTTCCTGAAGTGTTGCTGATCAAGCCCATTACCACATCGACCAATGACGATGTCCGGGAACTGGCAACCAAAGGGGTACAACAGGTACTGGTGTGTAGCCGCGTGCAAACCCAGGGACGTGGACAGCGTCAACGTCAGTGGATTTCTCCTGAGGGAAACATCTATTTAAGCACATTGCTGCATACACAAAAAGCAATCGATGGTCGTCTGGCGCTGGAAATTGCATTAAATATCCTGCAAATGCCAAGTCTAAAAGGCCTGGACTTGCAGGTAAAATGGCCCAATGACCTGTACGGCCTGCAAGGGAAATGGGGCGGCATTCTGATTGAACCGATTTCGACTCAACAGGTCGTAGTCGGTGTCGGGATCAATGTCAGCCCACTCACGGAAAGCATTCCAGACCAGCAGGTGACTTCTCTGACTGAATTGGGACTACCACATGCTTCACGTGTAGATCTGATTGCCGAGTTGTATCTGGCTATTCAGCAAGCGGGGGAATGGTTTAATTATGGCAGTCAGAATCTGCCAGCACGGTTTAACCAATATGCTGCATTTTTCCAACAATCAGTTGAATTTACTGATATTCAGGGTCAATATTCCGGAACTTTCCTTGGCATTCAGGACGATGGTGCGGTCATTATCGAAACGAATGCAGGTACGCAGACATTTTATCAGGGGCAACTCCGCCTTAAAAACGGCGGCTGAACAGGCATAACTCAATGAAAAAATTATGGTTGGATATCGGCAATACACGACTCAAGTACTGGATTACGGAGCAGAACCAGATCATTGAACATGCTGCGGAAATGCATTTGCAATCCCCTGCCGACTTACTTCTTGGTCTGATTCAGCATTTTAAGAGTTTGGGCTTGCATCAGGTCGGAATTTCTTCCGTGCTGGGCAAAGCAAATAATACCCGAATTCAATCGATTCTGACCTGCCTGAACATTCCTGTAGTTTTTGCCAAGGTACAGGCACGCTATGCCGGTTTGATCTGTGGCTATGATGATCCTTCCCAGCTTGGGATCGATCGCTGGTTGCAGGTGCTGGCCGTTGCCAAGTCAACTGAGAAAAATTACTGTGTCATCAGTTGTGGGACTGCCCTGACCATTGATCTAGCCCAAGGTCAGAAACATCTCGGTGGTTATATCCTGCCGAATCTGTATTTACAGCGCGACTCCCTGATCCAGAATACCAAAGGTATTAAAATCCCGGATGCAGCTTTCGAGGAACTCAGTCCTGGCCGCAATACCATTGATGCCGTACATCATGGCATTTTATTCGGTCTGCTCAGTACCATTGAAAAAGTACTGCAAGATTTTCCGGCACAGCTGATCCTGACCGGTGGAGATGCTGCACTCTTTGCACAGCATCTCGAACGGTTTCAGCCTATTATTGAACCAGACTTATTGCTTAAAGGCCTGCAGCATTTTGCAGATCATTTGCCAGACACAGTTTGAGCAGCTCGAGCAACTTTGAAAAATCTGTATAACCATCCAGCTTGTTAAAATGCCCTGCATTTTTGATTTCAAAAATCTGTGCATTCAGGCTATGGCCCAAACGCAACGAAATCGGTGCAGGCACATAAGGATCATTGCTGGAAAGCAGCATTACAAAACGTTTGGCGCCATGTGATAAATTGTTCAGATCTAACTTTACTGCCTGCACCATTTTGTTTAGTTCCGACCAGGCCACCAGTGGTGTATCAAAAGCTGCGACTAACATGAGCCCGCCAATTTTCAATTGTGTACGGTTATAGTGTTCTTCGAGAAACTTTAGAGTACTTAAGCCACCCAAGCCATGCGCAACAATGAAACTATGCTCATCCAGGTACGGAATCTGTAGTTTCAGGTTGTGCTGCCATTCTTCTAGATCAGGTTGAAAAGGATTGGCCAGCATGATCCGTTTGGCCTCGAACCCGGCGTCTTTGATCTGCCGGCTTAACCACGGATACCAGTGGTCATTTGAGGTCGCCTGATAGTCAGGCACGATATAGACTTTCTTCGTTATATTTTTCATAGCATTGTACTTATTATATTGAGAGCAAAATGCTCCGACAAAAGTTAAGTTTTTAATTATTAGCGGATGAAATTCAATATTCCTTATTCAACTTCATCCTGTCATCATTGAACCAATCTGTTCATCATCCTCCCTATTTAGTTGAAGATTGGATCAGATAAGGCTGAATCACTCGCCAGACTTCCGGCAGTTCAGTACAACCCTGCGAATTAATGAAATGCCCTTGATGTTCGGCACAGACTACGATTGCATCCAGACTTTCCGCTTGCTCCAGACTGAAGTCAGGCTGAACCCGATCATCACCTTCCGAATAAATCACTACACGTTCATCAATCTGACGTTTTAGTAAATCAAAATCTACTTCAGCAGCGTCAATGAACGGATTAACTTCTTCCAGACGTCCCAGTCTGCCATTGAAACCGGCCACTAATACCAGTTGTTTAATTCTCTGATTTTTTAATTCGCGACTTAAATAATGTAATGCAGCCAGACATCCCAAGCTATGTGCAATAAAAATACTGTTTTCGTCAATCCCGTCAATCTGTTCACGCATTTGCTGTTCCCAGACCTCTAATTTTGGCGTAGTTGACGGGTCAAGTCTGAGTACTTTCAAGCTGACATGTTCCTGCTGGGCTTTTTCCTGAATCCATGGAAACCAGTTTTCTTCAGGACTTGCGGTATAGCCATGCACCACAATCACTTGAGTCATTAGATACATCCTTCTATATTATTTTATTTCGAATGTTTTCGAGTCTGCCTGATTTTTCTAGAAATTTGGGTAAGCAAATGTTGTTTTGTTTAAACTGGATATAAAAGAAAATACAGATAATAAAAAAGGCGCTATACGCGCCTTTCTTACTTAAAACATTTATTTTTTGTCGTTTCCGCCGAACAGTGGACCCATACCACCGCCACCACCAAACTGTTTTTGCAGACCGCTCAGTGATTTCATCATTTTTGCCATACCCGACGGATTAGCAAATTTCTTCATCATCTTCGCCATTTGCGCATGCTGTTTGATCAGCTTGTTGACTTCTGAAACTTCCATACCGCAACCTGCCGCAATACGCTTTTTACGGCTTGGATTCATCAGGTCAGGGTTACGACGTTCCTTGATGGTCATCGACTGGATAATTGCTTCCATTTTCTTCACTTGCTTTTCAGGATTCGCCTGCGCAATCGCATCTTGAATACCAGAATTGCTCATGCCTGGAAGTTTGTCCAGGAAGCCCATCATGCCGCCCATCTTGTTCATCTGCTCGAATTGCATCAGCATATCTTCAAAGTTGAAGCTACCACCTTTCTGCAATTTCTTCGCCATTTTCTCGGCTTTTTCTTTGTCGATTTTGCGTTCAACTTCTTCGACCAAAGAAAGCACGTCACCCATGCCCAGAATACGCTGTGCCACACGTTCCGGATGGAATGGCTCAAGCGCATCCAGTTTTTCGCCCATACCGAGGAACTTGATTGGCTTGCCAGTAATCGCACGAACAGACAGTGCTGCACCACCACGCGCATCACCATCGGTTTTGGTCAGGATCACACCCGTCAAAGGAAGCGCATCGTTAAATGCTTTGGCCGTATTTGCCGCATCCTGACCGGTCATGGCATCAACCACGAATAGGGTTTCAGTCGGATTAATCGCTGCATGCAGCTCTTTAATCTCTTCCATCATATCGTCATCGATATGCAGACGACCTGCGGTATCGACAATCAGTACATCGGCAAACTGGATTTTTGCCTGTTCAATTGCACGATTAACGATGCTGATTGGTTTTTCAGCAGCACTCGATTCAAGGAAAATCGCGCCAACTTCGCCAGCCACTGTCTGTAACTGCTTGATCGCAGCCGGACGATAAACGTCGGCAGACACCATAGCTACTTTTTTCTTTTGACGCTCTTGCAGGAAGCGCGCAAGTTTGGCTGCAGTCGTGGTTTTACCCGCACCCTGCAAACCGGCAAGCAGTACCACCACCGGTGGTTTTGCTGCAAGGTCAAGGCTTTCATTGGCCTCGCCCATCATTTTGGTCAATTCATCATAGACGATTTTGACGAAAGCCTGCCCTGGTGATAACTGAGTCATCACTTCCTGGCCTAATGCTTCTTCCTTAACTTTCGCGATAAATTCACGAGTTACAGGTAACGCAACGTCGGCTTCAAGAAGTGCCATACGTACTTCACGTAACGTATCTTTAATATTGTCTTCGGTTAGCTGCCCTGAGCCAGTAACATTTCTTAAACTCTGCGTGAGTCGTTCTGTTAAGGTATCAAACATTGCAAAATCCGCTTAAAATAGCCAGTAGCAAAAAATTGTTTCTTAAAATAGAAAATTTATGCATAGAATGCTATAGGATACTGTAGTTCGCACTGAATTTATATAAATGAATATTCATCACCCTTAAAAAGGTTTGACATGCTTAGCCTACCCTTGGTTTACACGATCTTAGCATTAATCGCTTATACCTCCTCTTTTTGGTATCTGTTCATTCATTTAATGACTAAACGTACTCCAAATCAATGGTTTGTCGGCTTAACAGCTTTAGTTGGACTGGTACTCCATGCTTTGGTTTTATCAGGTGACATGTATACCCCGATGGGAATGAATTATGATGTATTCGCCTTACTTTCCTTTACGTCAGGGCTAATGCTGCTGCTAAGTATCATTTACAGTACCTATCGGCCGATTATTGCTTTAAACCTGATTGGTATCCCCGTCGCTGCAACCGGCCTAATTCTCGGTTTCAGTTTCACCCAGCCAGCGAAAGTCATTGCACAGAATTCTCTAGGCCTGGATATTCATATTATCTTGTCCCTATCCGCTTACGCTGTGTTATTGATGGCGACGATTCAGGCCGTGATTTTACGTTTTCAGGACCGTGAACTGAAGAAAAAACAGAAACGTCGGGTTTGGGTGAATCTGTTGCCCTCCTATCAGGATATGGAATCTTTATTGTTCGATATGCTGATGACTGGTTTCATTTTACTGACACTGGCATTGGGTTTCGGATTCTTTACCATTGATAATTTCTTCGCCCAACATCTGGCCCATAAGACCGCCTTTAGCATTGTGTCTTGGCTGGTTTATGGTGCATTATTGATTGGACACTGGAAATTTGGCTGGCGTGGTCAGAAAGCAGTTCGTTTTACCCTGCTTGGGTTTGGCCTGCTGGCGCTCGGTTTTATCGGCTCCAAATTTGTGCTGGAAATGCTGTTAAACAAATAAGCTGATTGATCTTCAATATTATAAAAGCCCAGTTAAGACTGGGTTTTTTATTTAATTATCCTCTTTATCTGGATTTACCCTTCCTACTCGTAGCGATAGCGGCCAACTTACTACCCGGGGCAATTCCGGATCTTCCCATTCTGGCAATAAGGCATCTGCCAGTACATTCAGCGGATTATGTCCGAGTGCCGTGGTGGCTG
>NZ_DFDO01000032.1:1702-9596 GCF_002367915.1 Acinetobacter sp. UBA3025 | reverse complement strand
CAAAATACTGCGATCATTGGTAATACCTGTCTGTATGGTGCGACTGGTGGTAAATTGTTTGCTGCGGGTACTGCGGGTGAACGTTTTGCAGTTCGTAACTCTGGTGCCTTTGCTGTGATTGAGGGTGCAGGCGATCACTGCTGTGAATATATGACTGGCGGTATTGTGACTGTCCTAGGTAAAGTAGGTCATAACTTCGGTGCAGGTATGACCGGTGGTTTTGCTTATGTGTTGGACCTGGACAATGATTTTGTAGATCATTACAACCATGAGTTGATTGAACTGAACCGTATCTCAACTGAAGCGATGGAAGAACATCAGACCTTTTTGCTTCGCATTTTAGATGAACATATTGCAGAAACAGGTAGTGCTTGGGCGTACAAGATCCGCCATGAGTTTGATTTCTATAGTCGTAAGTTCTGGCTGGTAAAACCAAAAGCAGCTAACTTGTTGACCTTGTTGAAAACAACTCAAGCTGATCCACAATAATTCCACTACTGCAGATATAGGCAGACCTAAGGTAATGCGAATAAAGCCTTGGGTCTACCCACGGAGAGAGAGATGGCAGAGCGCCTAAATAATGACTTTCAATTCCTGGATGTCGCACGCCAAGATCCAGAGAAAAAAGAGATTGACGTCCGCAAAGCAGAATTTGTGGAAATTTATAAACCTTTCACAACAGAAGTGGCTGCAAATCAGTCACATCGTTGTCTAGGTTGTGGTAACCCGTACTGTGAATGGAAATGTCCGGTTCATAACTACATTCCAAACTGGTTGAAGTTACTGGCAGAAGGCCGTATTTTCCAAGCAGCAGAATTGTGTCACCAAACCAATACTTTGCCAGAAGTCTGTGGTCGTGTTTGTCCCCAAGACCGTCTGTGTGAAGGTGCTTGTACCTTAAATGATGGTTTTGGTGCAGTCACCATTGGTAATGCTGAAAAATATATCAATGACACCGCTTTCGCTTTAGGCTGGCGTCCAGACATGTCTCATGTGAAATGGACTGACAAGAAAGTTGCTATCATTGGGGCAGGTCCTGCCGGTCTAGGCTGTGCTGATATTCTGGTACGTAATGGTGTTAAGCCAGTTGTATTTGATAAACGTCCTGAAATTGGTGGTCTGCTGACTTTCGGTATTCCAGAATTCAAGATGGAAAAAGACGTGATGAAACGCCGACGTGAAATTTTCACGGGTATGGGTGTTGAATTCCGTCTGAATACTGAAATTTGTACCGATGTTACTATCGACCAGTTACTCGCTGACTATGATGCTGTCTTTATGGGTATGGGAACATACACTTATATGAAAGGTGGCTTTGCTGGTGAAGATCTGGATGGTGTATATGATGCACTGGATTTCCTGATTGCTAACGTGAACCGTTGCCAGGGGTGGGAAAAAGATCCATCCGAATACATCAGCGTTGAAGGCAAAAAAGTGATTGTCTTGGGTGGTGGTGATACCGCGATGGACTGTAACCGTACTTCAATCCGTCAAGGTGCTGAGTCAGTAGTTTGTGCTTATCGTCGTGATGAAGCGAACATGCCGGGTTCACGTCGTGAAGTAAAAAATGCGCGTGAAGAAGGTGTGGAATTCCAGTTCAACCGTCAGCCTATCGAAATCGTGGGTGAAAATGGCAAAGTGACTGGCGTAAAAGTGGTAACGACTCAACTGGGCGAACCAGACAGCCGTGGCCGCCGTAGTCCGGAACCAATTCCAGGTTCAGAAGAAATTCTGCCTGCAGATGCGGTATTGCTGGCATTTGGTTTCCGTACCAGCCCAGCAGACTGGTTCACTGATGTAGAAATCAATCTGGATGGTTCAGGCCGCGTACTTGCAGCTGAACAACAGCAATACAAATTCCAGACTTCAAATCCAAAAATCTTTGCTGGTGGCGACATGGTCCGTGGTTCTGACCTGGTGGTGACTGCGATCTGGGAAGGTCGTCAGGCTGCAGAAGGTATTCTGGATTACCTTGATGTTTAATATAATTTAATCATCCATTTAAAAACCCGCTATGGCGGGTTTTTTATTTTTCTTCATTTTACTAATTTATTCAGCTTAGTTCTAAGTAGTTATAATAAATATGGATTTAAACTTATCAATATATCCAATATTAATTCGTAGCTCTGAAGCAGAACAGAAGGAATAAAAACGGTATAAGTAAAAAATTATAAAAATTAACAAAAAATGAGAAAAATATGTTTAAAATCAAATTTATTAAATAAATATCAATAAAGAATTGAGGAGAAAAGATGATTCCTGTATTAAAAAAATCTTTCATTGCTCTGATGTTAGCCAGTACCCTGACGCTTACAGGTTGTGGCTATAACACCTTACAAGTTAAGGATGAGGCGGTGACTGCGGCATGGTCTGAAGTACAAAACCAGTATCAGCGTCGTGCTGACTTGGTGCCAAATTTAGTGAATGTGGTAAAAGGCTATGCCGCACATGAAGAGCAGGTGTTAACTGAAGTGACTCAGGCACGTGCCAATGTGGCAGGCCTAAAAGTCGACCGTGAAGTGCTGGAAGATCCTGAACTGTTCCAGCGCTATCAGGAAGCTCAAGCACAAATGACCAGTGCCTTGTCACGTCTACTGGCAGTAACTGAAAATTATCCTGATCTAAAAGCCAATGAGCAGTTCCGCGATTTACAGGTACAACTTGAGGGTACTGAAAACCGTATTGCGGTAGCGCGTAACCGTTATATTACGACTGTACAAGATTTTAACTCTTATGCACGTCAGTTCCCGCAGGTGATGACGGCCAAAGTTATTGGGATGGATACCAAACCAAACTTTAGTGCAGAGCAGAGTGCGCAACAGGCACCTAAGGTTTCATTTGAATAAGCCTGATCTTGGGTAATCTGCTAATAAGGTGGCTGCAATGATGCATATAAGCGCTGTAAAACTTTGTACAGGTCTATTTCTCAGCCTCATTATGAGCCTGATGAATCCTGCCTGGAGTGAAACAGCAACGGCAACTGATACAGAAGAAGTCATTGTTGCACGTGAAATTTTGCAGCCTAAGACGAATACTGCAGATCAAAATGCTGAACCTACAGCGACCGCACCGCAGCCACAAATTGCCAATGATATGGCAGAAGGTCAGGTTCAGCGCAACTTGCCTAGCATGAATGAACCGGTGATTGATCAGGCAAATTTATTAACGGCAGCAGAAAAACAACAACTTAGTCAACGAATCATCAATCTTTATCAGGCAGGTAAGGCTCAGATCGGAGTAGTGATTGTCCCTACTACTGGACAGGAAGATATTTTTGACTATTCCATGCGTGTGGCGGATCGCTGGCAATTGGGCTCAAAAGAACATGATAATGGTTTGTTAATGACCATTGCGGTAAATGACCATCGTATCCAGATTTTAACTGGATATGGGTTAGAAGGTGTTTTGCCAGATATTGTGGCTGGACGAATTATTAATAACAAAATTACACCTTTGTTTAAGCAGGGTCAGTATGCGCAAGGGATAGATGCGGGGCTGGCAGAAATTGAGCGTATTCTCAACTTGGATCCTGAAATTGCAGCTCAAGCAGCGGCTGAGCTTAAAGAACGTCAGGAACAGGCATATCAAGCGCAGCAAGCATCTCAAGCGACTTTGGGTTCGGTTATTTTTATTATCGTCGCTGGTGTCATTGGTTCCATGATCTTTGGCAGAAAGCTGAGTGCAGCCACTGCTGCAGTGGCTGGAACTGCAGCCGGGTTAGTCAATGGCATGGGATTGGTCGCTAGCCTATTAATTGGTGCTGGAGTTTTCTTTTTACTCGTGACCTCACTTGCTCAGTTGATCCTGCATGCCTTTATGGCAGGTGGAGGTCGTGGCGGTGGTAGTGGACGTGGTGGTTTTGGAGGCGGCGGCTTCGGTGGAGGCGGCGGTGGTTTTGGTGGGGGAGGAGCATCAGGCTCATGGTAACAACTACAGATACAACAGATATTGTCACGCAGCCTAAGCTGGAAGAGCATGCCCAACCAAGTTTTAAGCGCTGGCTTAAGCACTTCTTTTATATGCCTGCAACCAAGCGGTTTTTCTCCAAGCAGGATCAGCATGCGATTGCATTAGCTGTAGAAGAAGCAGAGCATGGGCATGTGGGGGAAATTCAGGTCGTGATTGAAGGATCTCTACCTTCTCGTTCTGCTTATTACCAAGATACGCTGTGTCGTGCCCGACAACTTTTTGCTGAATTGGGTGTGTGGGATACAGAGCATAATAGTGGCGTGCTTTTATATTTAAACCTCTGTGATCATAAAGTAGAAATTGTGATTGATCGAGGAATTAAACAGGCAACTACACAAGAAGTATGGGATCAGATTTGTGAAAATATTATTCAGCAGTTGAAGCAACAGAAGTATAAGAATGGGGTGATTTTTGGGGTTAAGCAGATTGGAGAAATTTTAAATCAATACTATGATCGAAAAATGGATGATTTAAAGAATGAATTAGGAAACAAGCCCATCATTCTAGGGTGACTTTAGTCAAATAAATGACAATTTTTGTCAGTTATCTACACAAAATGAAACCCAAAAATAACAAATTGAAAAATATTTTTTTAAACTGCTGTTTTTTCTGTCAAAATTATTATAATAAAAGTTGGCACGTTTAGTGCTAATATTAAAATAGCTTACAAAGCTTATAATTAAATTAACAAAACATTTGTGGAGAATGTTTATGAAGACGATGCAAAAAGGTTTTACCCTTATCGATACTCCATAAGTGTCCATATAAAATGAACATTCCATAAGTAAGCTCATATGGACATCATCGAATAAACGACAGACTCGTTCCCGCTCTGAAGCAGAAATATTCCTTTGCTCTTCTTTTGTTTCTTCCTACATTGATTCATGCACAAGCGTTAGACTTAGATCAATATTCAGATATTTCATCAATTACGCAAATTGCTTCAAATCAAAAAATTCAAACAGAACTTCAAAAGCTGTTAAAGCATGATTATCAAAAATTTCAATCTCATTTTGAGCATTACTCAGCGCCTTATTTGTTGAAAACAGATGAGGCTTTGTACTATGAAGGTCGGTCTGCATCCAGTTTAGATGCTTCATCAGCGATTATTTTTGAAGATGGTCGATTGTTTGCTGCTATTTATTTTTATGAAACCAAGATACTAAAATACTTTAGTAATGATGCGAGTTGCTCAGAACAGTTACATCCTGCGATTCAAATTTTTGCTCAGCAGCGTGAAATTCAAAATATCGAGTATGTGACAGCTAGAGTAGATATCGCTTTAAAATATAATCTTGGTTTGCCTCCTCAATGCGAGGCTTATATAGAAAAACTAAAGAAAGGAGACTAATTTTAGTGATTGAACTTACATATATTTTTAAAAATAATTTTTTCTCAGTCCTGAGAGCAAATACTTGTCAGCCAATAATATCCACTAAAATATCTGCCAATTTTTGACCATTTTTACGATCTATCAATCTAGCAGACATGCCAAATGCTGTTGTCCCTGTAAAATCAGCCAAGAGCTGTGTCCCCAATAAATAAAACTTCTGAAGTTTGGCAACGTAGTTGGTCAATTAGCGATTGATAGATTTTCGGTCCAGGTTTAATTACACCAACTTCATAACTCCAAGCATAAGTATCAAGGGGAGGTAATAATGAAGAAAAAAATTTTCCATATGGCATAGCTAAATTTTAGCATAATCCCAATTTAATCCCCAATTTTTTTTAATTCTTCCAAAGTAGTTAAGGTATCTTCATATAGTGCAATAGACCGTAATTCTTCATTTAAATCATGTTCAAGTTCTTGCAGAAACTGGTCTGGAATATTTGCTGCTAATAGCTTTACACGTTCTACCAAATTTAAATTGCGGGATATAATAAATTTAGCATCATCAGGTTTTGGTTGTCACCCATTTTCTTTCAGCTATTTCATTAATTTTCTATATGGGAAACGTCTTTCTCCTATTTTATAAGTGTACCAAATACGTCAAAAGCAATGACTGATGGCTCAACATGACCTGTTTCTATATATGATTCCATATTTTTAAAATCAATTAAATTAAGTTTCACTTTTAGTTGAGATTACCATAAGAGCATTGTCTCATTCTGAAGTAGATTGATGTAAAAAATTAAAGGAGATATTTATATCTCCCTTTGTTTGTTTTATTCACTAAAGTTTGTAAACATGATTTTAGGAAAATTTTTCATGAAGTGGCGACGAACTTGGTTGAAATCGTTAAGATCATGTTGAATTTTCGAAAAATTATTAACCCAAGCTAAAACGGCATCTTGATCATTTAAATTGGGGTTTACATTTAGAAACAAAGCTAAATCAAATGTCCGGTCAATATTAAACTCTTTGATGAGTGCAACGGCAGTCGAACGGACTTCTTCTGAAACAGATAATTTTGGGGAAAAGTAGTTATTCATCGCTAAAACTCCTTTGAAACAATATATAATGATATTTAAGAAGGTTAATTTGCTTCTTTGATATGTAAAATAACCTGTTGCAGGTTGAAATTAGCATAGATAGAACTTGGTATCAAGTTAAAATAACCTGCTATGGGTTGAAATGTTGTTTTGTGAGTTGTTATGATTAGATGTAGATTATCCGCTCTGATGGGCGAACGCAAAATTTTGAAGCTAAGTGATGTGGCGCATGCCACTAGTATTAACCGTAATACCTTGACGAATTTGTATTATGATCGTGCGATTCGAATTGAACTTTCGGTTGCAGATACCTTGTGTAAATATTTTAATTGTAATATGCAGGACTTGTTTGAATATAGTAATGAACCTGAAAAAAGGAATGACATTCAGTAATACGCCATCGCTATTTTAAAGCTGAATAGGATGCTTTAGATGCAATTCAGGATCATTCCAAATCGTCTGAATGTATTTCTCTTTAGCAAAATCTTGAATTATTCTTGCTCTTAATACATCAAAACCATTCCAATAGTCTAAAATTCCGTCAGGAAGTTTATCTGCTAAATCATCAATCCAAGGAATATGATGTAATTTTTCTACAATTGTTAAGGGATGAACTGTTCCAGTCAAAATAAGTTTAAACTGCTCTTCTGGAAGAAGGTGGCTATGTATAGATACATTGGGGTGGTAATATCGCAGTAACACTTTGGTCAATAAGCAAAAATATAACAATGATCTATATCCACCATCACCATTTACATTGCTAATATGGTATGGAGGTGAAAAAGTTTCAACTGCATAATTTTCATAGATTTTAAGAATAATTAATTGCCCCGTTTCTGACAGTTCTCGAATAAACTTTATTTCTTTCACCCTTGAGTTATTTAAATATTCATTATTAGGATTTGAACCTAAGAGCAGCTTTATATCTTTTTCTAAATACTCATTCAAACGTGTATGTTGAATATCATATGGAGTCTGTTTACCAAAGAGTAACCAGTTTGGATTTACTGAAGTATGTTGCGCTATTTTTTCCAGTTGTCCAAATGTAGGTTCTAATTCTGCCCTAAACCATGCTTCAGCTTCATCAGCCGTATCTTCACGTATCTCAAAAGCTAATTCAGCAATTGTAAATTCTCTAAAATGATAAATTTTTTTTAATTCGCTTAATACGAAATTTAAACGTTTAGCTACTACTTTTTTCCGTTCTGTAGGAGAGTGTGATCGTAAAAATTTTTCAACGATTTTTGCCGCTTCAACTTGGATATTATCATTCATGACGAATGAATCATAAAGCCGAGAAGTTGCTTCAGCATTGATGGAACGTTGATTGGCTTTCGCAGCATCATCCACTTTATTTTTTAACTCTTCTGGAATTCGAAGGTTAAATTGAATGTCTTTTTTACCCATACATTCCATGAATACTAGAAATTTTAGTACTAGCATTATGCTATAAAAAAAAAATTGACATAAGTGTTAGCATATTGCTATGTTA
>NZ_DFDO01000032.1:0-1505 GCF_002367915.1 Acinetobacter sp. UBA3025 | reverse complement strand
TAACATAGCAATATGCTAACAAGTAGTTTATTGCATATGAAACAAACAAATCTTCGCTTACCCACAGATTTAGTTTCTTGGGCCAAACAAACGGCAAAGAAAAGACATCAGTCAATGAATGCTTTTTTTATTACAGAATTGGAACGATTAAGAAAGGAGGAACAGAGTGAATTGACAAAAAAGTAATTATTTTCATTCGGCAAAAAGTATAAAAGCCCATGTCGTAACCATGAGCTTTTATGGATGTCTTCATTGCTGATCAGACATTTGTATTTTGATGAATAGGGACATTTTTGTCAATCCTATCTCAAGATCACTTTTTGCCTGTTTTTAATAAACAGGAGGCTCAAAATGAGCACTAAACTTAAAAATGGTCAGTCACGCTACCAATCAAAAGCCAAAGTTGTGACCATTAAAAAATTTCAGTTATCGACGTTGAGAAAGGCAGCTGATCGTTTAAATGATGCAGCGTTCGAAAAACATGGTGATGCGTATCTCGAATTCCCTGTGATTATCCAGGGAGATGGCAACCCTTCTGAAATTTTTAATCTGTATTTGCTGAAAAAACTTGAGCAAACAATACAGTATGATTTTAAAACATTTGCATCTATTGCCAATCAGTTGGTTGATTTTCAGCGTTTTTTAGAAGATGAGCAACTAGACTGTTTGAAGTTCCACAAACTAAAACAGTCAAATGCGATTTTTAAATATCGCACTCGTCTTATTGAGCAAGCGAATGCAGGTCTAATTTCAGCTCGCTCTGCGAGTAATCGAATTAATGCGGTAGTGAATTTTTATCGATTTCTCGTTACAGAAGACTTAGTTGATCATCAGCGCTATGGCTTACCGTTTAAAGATGTCTACAAATATATTGCCGTGGATAATGAGTTTGGCGCACGTCGAAAAATGGCAATTAAGTCGCATGATCTTGCGATACATGTTCCAGCCAAGGCTCCGAATTCTGAAGCCATTATTGACGGTGGTGAATTAAGCCCACTCAGTGTTGAATCGCAAGCAGTCATATTGAAAGCACTGCAAAAATCATCACGTGAATATCAATTGATGTTTTATCTTGCATTGTTTACAGGTGCTCGTTTACAAACGATTTGTACTTTGCGAATCAAAAACTTAATTGGTTGTGAGCTTGATAGTCATGGCTTTATTCGTCTGCCCGTTGGAGCGGGTACAGGTGTGGACACTAAATTTCAAAAGCCGATGACACTTTTGATTCCAAATTGGTTAGTACAAGATCTTAAAATCTATATCAATAGTGAGAAAGCGCGTCTGCGTAGACAGAAATCAAATTATGGCGACTCGGATGAAAACTATGTGTTTCTCACCAAGCTTGGTACACCTTTCTACACCAGCAAAGCTGAACAGCAGAAGTTAACTGAAAAGATCAAAGCATCTGACTCCTTTGAGACTCGACTGAAAATCTATGAAGGTGAAGCAGTACGTAGTTATTTTAAAATGGTGTTATTGCCTGAAATTCGTCTAATTGATCC
>NZ_DFDO01000018.1:0-11098 GCF_002367915.1 Acinetobacter sp. UBA3025 | reverse complement strand
TGCCATGAGTGTTCTGAATTCCCAGACACGAAAATAGTAGTGTCTTTAAGCATCTGGGCTAGTATAGTTTTAAACCCAGGTTAAGCCAATTGGCTGAAACATATTATTTTTCCGTCATTAAGGTCTTCTTTATATGAATAAGTCAGCACCCGAGAAAAATCCGACGAAAAAAGTAGCTTCTAGCGATGATAAAAATTTAATGGATATCGCACAATACTTAAAAGATGCACAGGGCAGTCACAAAAGGTCAATCCCGCCTTTGGATCAATGGCAGCCAAAGCATTGTGGCGCAATGGATCTCAAGGTTTTGGCCAATGGAGAATGGTGGCACGAAGGTCAATTGATCAAGCGTCAGCCGATGATAGACCTGTTTTCCACGGTACTCTGGAAAGAAGAAGGAAAATTCTATCTAAAGACGCCGGTTGAAATGATTGAAATCGAGGTCGAAGATGAACCTCTGTTTGTAAATCAGGTCGATCAGGTCAAGATTGAAGGCAGGACTTACCTGCAACTGACCACCACGACTCAGGACATCATTATTGTCGATAGCGAACATCCTATCTTTATGCGTCAGTATCAGGATGAATTGCGCCCTTATGTGCATGTGCGTTTTGGAATCAATGCGCTGATTCAGCGGGCTGCTTTTTTACATCTGGTGGAGATGGGCGAGCTTGGTGAAAATGCTGCTGGAGAGACGGTTTTAAGCTTGAAAAGTGGTGATTTAGACTTGCATTTAAGCACCTGAGGTTTAAGCTTTGTCGCAAGGTCATTTGAAACAAGCAACTAGCAACGTTATGAGCGCTATCCAACCGATTTATCCCTTAGTAGATCCCATGCCTAAAGCCAGTGCTGATGCACCTATCGGGATTTTTGATTCTGGTGTGGGAGGGTTGTCGGTTGCTTTGGAAATTGCCCGGTATTTGCCCAATGAACGCTTTGTTTATTATGCCGACACGGCTTACGTACCTTATGGGCCCCGTAAAGATCAGGAAATCCGTGACCTAACTGCGCGAGCGATTGAATGGCTGTATCGTGAAGGCTGTAAAGTTGCAGTCGTTGCCTGTAATACCGCTTCTGCATTTAGCCTGGATTATTTACGTGAGTATTATGGTGAAAACTTTCCTATCATTGGACTGGTGCCAGCGCTCAAACCTGCAGTCCTCAATACCCAATCCAAAACGGTGGCCGTTCTGG
This sequence comes from Acinetobacter sp. UBA3025, assembly GCF_002367915.1. NCBI lineage: Bacteria > Pseudomonadati > Pseudomonadota > Gammaproteobacteria > Moraxellales > Moraxellaceae > Acinetobacter > Acinetobacter sp. UBA3025. The sequence continues at coordinate 9,904 of NZ_DFDO01000018.1, read as the reverse complement.
CCACACCTGCAACCTTTCGTGGCCAGCTGATTAAAGATGTCATGACCCGTTTTGCCGAGCCGGCACAGGTCAAAGTAATTCCGGTAACCTGTCTGGATCTGGTGCCTTTTGTAGAAGCCGGTCAGCAGATGAGTCCTGAGTGTCTGGCGACATTAACTCAGATTTTACAACCGGTTGTTGATCAGGGTGCTGATTATTTAGTGCTAGGATGTACACATTACCCCTTCCTAAAATCGTCAATTCAGTATATTTTTGGTCAAAAGCTGACATTAATTGACTCAGGATTCGCGGTTGCGAGACAAACGGCCCGAATTTTGATCAAAAATGGGTTATTATTTGAACATGAGTGCAAGGACAGTCTAAAAATCCGACTTGTGGTTAGTGGTCAAAATGCTGAACAGCTCCAGCCGATTTTAGGGCATCTGATTCCAGCCGATATTAAATGGCAGGTCAGCAATATGGAGACAGAAGTCAGCTAGGCGACCGTCACTCATCTTATAATTTTGAAAGATATATTTTTATACTGGGGTCGTCATATTGTGTCAGGGCAGGGTTTAGCCGGCCAGATCAATGTGCAGTAAAAGAGGATAACCAATGCTCGATAAACGTTATCAGGTGTTTATCTCCACCTCTGGTGCAGAAATGCAGCCAGAGCGGATCATCTTGTCACAAACTTTGGTCGGCATGGGTTTCTTTTCCTGGGGGCTGGAACAACGCACTCCTTTAAATACTGCATTTGCACGTCGCCAGATTGATGATTGTGATTATGTGGTGATTCTGCTGGGTAGCCAGTATGGCGAGCAGTCGGTTTCCGGTGTAGGTTATATGCATCTGGAATACATTTACGCTGTGACCAAGCAGAAACCGATTATTGTGTTTATGCATGAAGATCCGGCTTCACGTGATCCTTCATTGCACGATGCGAAACCTGAATTACAAGAAAAATTTAAAGAATTTCGTCAGTTATTGCAGCAGGAAGCTGATCAGGTCTTTTGCTATCGTACCTTGCGCGATCTGGAAATGGCGGTACGTTTGAACATGCCGCAAATGCTGGAACGTTATCCGGTAAGTGGCTGGGTACGTCCTCAGAATACTCAAGCCTTGCATGACGAGATTGACCAGCTCAAAGCCAAAGTGGCCCAACTGGAACGAGATGGTGGTACGCGTGAAGTAGACCCTTTCCTGAGCCTGCCGAAAGTGTCTATGCATGAAGTTTTCTCCTTCGAATACCGTATGCATGCCTATCAGGATGGTAACTTTAAAGAGCTGAAAGTTCAGAAGAGACTGACTTGGGCACAATTGCTGGCTATTCTCGGTTCTACCTTCATTAATCCAACGCCGGAGGAATTTTTCTCCAAGCGTATGAATGAGTATTTGAATGAAACCGGTCTGGAAGATGCACGAGCGGAAATGCCGCGTGCACATGCTGTAGCCCGTGCCCAGATTAATATTCGCGCCTTGCATAGCCTGAAATTGCAAATGCGCCAGAATGACTGGATTGTACCGTCAGGCCGTGATGACCGTCAGCGTCTGCTTTGGCAGATTACGCCTAAGGCACAAAAACTGCTGGACAGTAACTTGCTGGATAAAGATCGTACTTTTCAATATAAGTCAGTGTATTAATCCATATAGAGAATAAGTAAAAAGCTGTTAAAGTAAGCAGGTTGATACTACGACGGGCGTACTGCATGTTTTCTACAGCTAAACCGAAAGTTACGATTATATTGGCAAATTTAGGTACACCTGATGCACCGACTGTGTCAGCAGTACGCGATTTCCTGAAGCAATTTTTATCTGATCAGCGTGTCATTGAAATTCCCAAGCCAATCTGGCAACTCATCCTGCGTTTATTTATTTTACCGTTCCGTCCTAAGCGGGTTTCCCGTGCCTATGCACAGGTCTGGGGCCAGGATTCACCGATGCGAGAGATTCTGCTGCAGCAGGTGAGTCAAGTAAAGGCCAAGCTCATTGAACAATATCCGCAATTTGAACTGAATGTGGTGCCTGCCATGACCTATGGCAATCCCAATATTCAGGCTGTTCTTGATCAGATTTCGGCTCAACCGCAAGATCATATTATTCTGTTTCCGTTATTTCCCCAGTATTCAGCGACCTCTACCGCACCTCTGTATGATGCAGTCGCAAAATGGGTGCTGAAACAGCGCAATTTACCTGGTCTGTCGATTATCCGCGATTATTATCAGCATCCCTTATTTATTCAGTCACTGGCACAAAGTGTTCGGGATTATCAGGCGATTCATGGGCAGCCGGAAAAACTATTGATGTCATTTCATGGTATCCCGCAGCCCTATGCCGATAAAGGTGATCCTTATGCGGATCGTTGCCGGATCACAGGCAAACTGGTTGCAGAAGCTTTAGGTCTATCTGAAGATCAATATGCAATTAGTTTCCAGTCTCGGTTTGGTAAACAGGAGTGGGTTAAGCCTTATACGGATGCCTTAATTGAAGAGTGGGGCAAACAGGGCGTGAAATCAATTCAGGTGATGAGTCCGGCTTTCTCGGCCGACTGTTTGGAAACACTGGAAGAGCTGGCCATGGAAAATGGAGAGACCTTCAAGGCCAATGGCGGGAAAAGTTACAGTTATATTCCGGCTTTGAACAATCGTGAGGATCATGTGCAATTGCTCAATACACTGTTACAGGCTAATCTTGAAGCATTGAACCAGACGCTTGCCCATTAATCTTTTGAGGTTTCTTATCCTATGTTACAAGTCAAAATTGTTCCTGTGACTGCATTTCAGCAAAACTGCTCGATTCTTTGGGATAGTGACAGTAAAGAGGCCGTTTTGATTGATGCAGGGGGCGAACCTGAAAAATTAAAAGCGGAAGTAGAAGCACTGGGCTTAACGGTCAAGGCTTTATGGCTGACTCATGGTCATCTCGATCATGCTGGAGCAGTTGGTGCTTTAAAAAAAGTTTGGGATGTGCCGGTGATTGGTCCGCATAAGGACGATGCATTCTGGTTAGATATGATTCAGGAAGTGTCTGCCCGTTACGGTTTTCCGATTCCGGAAAAAGTAGAAGTCACGCAATGGCTGGAAGGTGGAGAAGTTCTCAAACTGGGTGATGAAGAGTTTGAAGTACGTTTTGCCCCGGGCCATACTCCAGGTCATGTAATGTTCTATAACAGGAACCATGCTTTGTTATGGACAGGGGATGTACTGTTTAAAGGCTCAATTGGACGGACAGATTTTCCGCGTGGCGATCACCAGCAGCTACTCGATTCAATCCAGCGCGAATGTTTTAGCCTGCCGGATGAAACCCGGTTTATTTCAGGACATGGTCCGATCAGCAATATTGGTTTTGAAAAACAGCATAATCCTTTCGTTGCGGGAAAAGCAGGTTAAAGTAGGTGTATAGATCAGCCTAGCTGGTCTTTTTATTTGCTAAAAGGGTTATTCAAAGACTGGCGGGTTTGTGTATAGATCAGCCAAGTCATAATGGCAAGGAGAATTCCAACAACAATAAATAAGCCATCCTGTTGGAAAATGCCTATCCCTAATGACAATATCGCAAGTATTCCTACCCCAATTAAAATGATCTTTAGAATAATGTAGCCCATGTTCTTGCTCTAAAATAATGTGATATTTCTGCGTAAGAACATAGTATTAAACTGGCATATGTGCTGTTAACTTGTGTTGGTTTTCTATAAGCCTTTTATAAAAATCATGTGATTATTTAGGATATGCTTAAATAGGATATTTTAAAAGGTTCAGTCTTCTTCAGAAGATTCAGTTGTTGGAGCATCTTGGGTTGGCAGTTTGTATTCCTCACTGGCCCAAGCACCTAGATCAATCATTTTGCAGCGTTCCGAGCAGAAAGGACGAAATTCATTATTTTCCCAAGTGGTCAGTTTGCCACAGCGTGGACATTTTAAAGTGGTCGGCATCAGCACACTCCCTAGAAAAATAAAGCTTCGATTAGGCAAATATAACTGCACTTGTTAGACTTATACAGTTTTTATTAGTTTGATCTGATTATGTCGATTCGTCAATTTCAAGCACAGCGTATGCATGCGCCTCGTGATTTCCAAAGTATCAGTTCTGAACCGGTTTGTGTGGAAATCGGTGCGGGCAAAGGTAAACACGCATTGCTCTTTACCCAGACCAATCCGAACAGCAAGCTGATAGCGATCGAGCGGACTCGAGAGAAATTTTTGGCCATGCAAAAACAGCATGCGCTGGAAGGACAGCCGAATTTACAAACGGTTCATGCCGATGCCTTGCCGTGGATTGTGCATGCACTCTATCCAGCACAAGTCGAACAGTTTTTTATTTTATATCCGAACCCTGAGCCGCATAACCCGGCGCAGCGCTGGTTGAATATGCCATTTTTTGAGTTTTTATTATCGCGTTTAAAAACTGGTGGCACGATTACTTTAGCGAGTAACATTCCTGAATATATTGAGGAGGCAGAGCAGCAGGTTCAAAACCTGTGGAAGCTGCCTTTTGTTAAAGAAGTCATTGGCCAAGACTCGGCAAGAACTCATTTTGAAATTAAATATCTAGAGCGTGGTGAGTTGTGCCAGCAATTGATTATTAGTAAACCGGAAGGCTATACAACGCGTTTTGATGAGTTTCAGCCGTTACAAGGGCAGAATGCGAGTTCGGCGGAATAAGCCATGACGAAACGCATTGCAATTGTGGGTGCTGGCCCGGCAGGCTTGATGGCTGCAGAAGTTCTGAGCCAGTCTGATTATGAAGTTCATGTGTTTGAACAGAAGCCTTCGGCTGCCCGTAAATTCCTGATGGCTGGGAAAACCGGCCTAAATATTTCTCATGCCGAACCCGTCGAGCAGTTTGTGCAGCGTTATGATCAGGTAGACTGGTTAGAACCTTGGATCAAACGCTGGGATGCGATATGGATTCAAAACTGGATGAAAGATCTTGGCATTGAACCTTATATTGGTTCTTCAGGTCGAGTTTTTCCTACAGAAATGAAAGCCGCTCCACTATTGCGTGTCTGGTTAAAACGTTTAACTGAGCAAGGGGTACAATTTCATTATCGTCATCAAATTCTAGATCTGAAAAATCATCAGCTACAGATCCATGATTTAAAAAATGATTGCGCATTCACAGAAAACTTTGATGCGATTGTTTTGGCTTGTGGTGCAGTGTCATGGTCAAAACTCGGCAGTGATGGGAAATGGCAAGCATGGCTTGATTGCAGCGAGATTGAACCTTTCCAAGCCAGCAATGCGGGTGTGGAATATCCATGGTCCAAGTTTATGCAGCCAATCTTCGGTCAGCCACTGAAACGGGTCGAAGCTTGGGTTGATGGCGGTGACAAGACTATGGGTGATATTGTGATCAGTCGCTATGGTCTGGAAAGTGGTCTGATCTATAAACAGGGGCGGGGGCTGCGTCAACAGCTGAAACAAGGGCAGCCGATGCAGCTGAATCTGGATCTTTTTCCGGATCAAACCGTAGAACAATTAGCTAAAAAATTACAGCCAAGTAAAAAGCAGTCTTTGAATAATATCTGGCGGAAAGCAGGTCTGGATGGTGCAAAAGCTGCTCTGGTGCGTGAACTGTTACCAAAGCCACTTTGGCAAAATGCTACTGAATTAGCACAGCAGATTAAGCAATTGAAAATTCCTTTAACAGGTTTCCGTCCTATACAGGAAGCGATTAGCTGTGCAGGTGGTGTTAAACGCGAGGTTCTGTCAGAGCAGCTTCAGCTTAAATCCAATCCACATGTGTTCTTATGTGGTGAGATGCTGGACTGGGATGCGCCTACAGGGGGTTACTTGCTGACAGCCTGTTTTGCCACTGGACGAGCAGCCGCAGAAGGGGTGCAGCAATATTTAGTTCAAGCTCAATAATACGCATTCTTCAGAAAGTGAAAGTTAAATCTTAGAACTGCATATAAAATTTCAGGAAGCGTCCGCTTCCTGAAATGTATTATTTATTGTGCTGGGGCTTTATTTGCGGTGGTCATCTCTGGATATTGCGAACGCCAGCGTTCCAGTTGCTCTTGGGCATGCAGATATTTGCCCAGACCTTTCACATTCTCACTGGCTTCATTTACGGTAGTCGCCTGAGATTTGGGACTATTCACCAGTTTTTCCTGATGTTCCCAGTATTGATACATCAAACCCTGAATATAACGGCCCTGTTCAGTTTTAAGCTCCAGATCTTTAAGCATATTTAGCGAAGACTGGACATGATCACGTTGACGTTGCTGGACAAATTCCGGAGTCAGATTATCATCATTGCGCATGCCATTGAGCTCAGCTTCCAGATCCGCACTCATTTCCTGAAAACGTTCTTCATAGTCATTTAAGGCAGCGATATCATGTGGATCATCTTCTGTTTTAGGGAAGTTTTTCACGGGTCCAGTTTTCAATTCCTGCATGATTTCCTCTGATGCAGAGTCTTCCGTTGCCTGCTGTTCTACAGATTGTGAACTTTTCTGGTCACAGGCCATCAAAAACATGGCGGCAGTGAAAAGTGCAGTTCGTGACATCAATTGAATCGTGTGCATGAGTGAATCCTGTTCCTAATTATTTTTCTTGAATACATAAACATAGGTGACATAAGGGAAATTAATCATATCTTCTGCACCCTTGTCCGTATAGTTTTTGATAATTTGTTCGAATTGCTGCTTGAGCTGCTGTTGCTGTTCTTTTGGTAGTGCCGCAATAAAGCTGGTTGACAATAAGCGTTTGGAAACTACCTGCTCGACAGGGCCATGCTGTAGCTGTTGCATTTGCGTTGCAGCATAAGGCTGAAAGAGATTCTGTTCTTCAAATACTTTACGCCAGGCACCACTATGATAGCGTGGCGTATCACCTTCCAGTGGCGCAATACAATCTGCCAGGGCTTTGACCCAGTCGATTGTAATATCACGCTGGTTCCAGACCAGTACCAGAAAGCCTTGAGGTTTCAGTATCCGATCCAGCTCCTTTAAGGTTTCCAGATTGGCAAACCAGTGAAATGACTGTGCACAAAACACAGCATTCACGCTATGATCGGGCAGGGGAAGCTGGTGGCTCATCCCTTCAAGGGTATGAATATCCGGATGTGCCAGTTTTAACTGGGCCAGCATCTCAGGGACCGGATCAATGGCGGTGATGTGGCTGCTGAGCGGGCGTAAATAGGGAATAAATTTACCTGTTCCGGTACCTAAATCGACAAGATCTGCATCTACAGGCAATGACAGTGTCTCGGTAAGCCACGGGCTTAGATCTGCCGGATAGTCAGGGCGTACCTGCTGATAAAGCTCAGCCGCTGCACTAAACCCCTGTTGAGCTGCAGGATGCAGTGATTGTGTCATATTTTGCGCTTTTTAATCTTTTTCATCGATATAAAATAGCATATTCACTTTTTCGGCCCTATTCATTGAGTGAATTGTTGCCGAAAAGTTAGATTCACCAGCACGGGAAAGTTATGGATAAGCAGATTGTTTTTGAAGATGAGCATATACGCGCAATTTTTATGCCGGGGTCATCTTCAGAATTGATTTTTTCATTTGGAGATTTGATTACCCGTGCCAAGGGCTTGAGCATCAATGCCGAAAAATCATTAGCGAAATTTGAATTTAATGTTTTGGGAATCATGCCCAAACATAAATCCTGGTTTCCCAAAAGTTCCATGTGGAACATGTTGCAAGCCATTGCCGAGCTGATTGCGCCGTTTCAGCAGCGTATTGCCTATGGTGGCTCCATGGGTGGCTATGCTGCGATTAAATATTCCAATCTGCTGAATGTTCAGAGAGTGGTGGCGATGGTGCCGCAATATTCTATTGATCCGGAAGATGTCGAAGATGCCCGCTACAACATGTTTTACCAGCCTGAACTGAATGAAGGCATGCGGATTGAGGCAGAAGATGTCAGTCCGGAACGGGAATATATTCTGGTATATGACCCGTATTGCACCGAAGACCGGGCACATTACCTGAAACTGGAAGCCGTACTTCCGCAGCATCATGTACTGCATCTGCCATTTACCGGCCATGACGCCATCGCTGTTCTGGCCAGCTCCGAGCTGCTGTATGACTTTTTATTGCATGAATATGATGAAAGTTATTTCTACCAGAAAATGCGTCGGGTCAAGAAAAACAGCAAGTTCTATTATCGCAAGGTGATTGAGAATATCCTGCCGAGGCATCGTTTTGCTTTAGGGCGTATCCTGAAAAATAATGATCTGCTACTGGATACCCAATTTTTTGATGCGGCGCAAAAACAGGTGATTTTGCGTGAATTGCTGAGTAATAAACAGGTGGATCAGCAGGATCTGCTCAAGCTTGGGATTCACGTTAATTTGCCGCAGGAAAAGCGTCAGTTATTGCTGGATACCTATGGACATGCACTGGTCTTTAACGTCATCAGCAACAAGATCGAAAGCTATACCGGTGATGCGATTGCACTGAACCATAAATTCCTGATTCCAATTTATGCCAAAGGTAATGGCTTGCTGACCATCAATCTGAATGATGAGCGCTATCTGGTGGTAATGAATGACCGGCATATCATGAAACTGGTCAAAGAGCAGGATGAATTAAATGTAGGCATGCATCCGATTATCATGAAACGCTATGCTGATTTTTATATGTTCAGCTATAAGCATCTGAATTTGCATACAGATGAATACGGCGCTTCCGGTTTCGTTGACGCAAGTGACAAAAATACACAGTTTGTGACACGAAGTGAAATGAACTAACGAAAAATTTTTCTAAAAAACAAATACTTGACTTATATTTGCTAAGGCCTAATATGGTCTTAGGCGGTATGAAAAATAGTCACACCGCTCCCGGTTGTTTATATGACAAGGGAGTAAATATATGCAATCCATACGCGTTTCAAGTATTTGTTTTATTCTTGGACTGATGCTGCCTAATTTTGCACACGCGGAAAGTGTGCATCCTGCAGTGATCTTACTCAGTTCTTCTCTTATTTTTCTAATTTTTCTCAGTGTATATGTAATTTATAAGGTGCGCCGTTCTTTGCGTAACCATATTGATAAGTCTGTAGATTAACCACTTCTGACAGTAAGTTGCTTGAAAACCCTGCAGGACTTGTTTTAAATGGCAATCAAAATAAATTGTCAAACAAGGTTGAGGGTAAAGCCATGAAAGCCGCTTATTTAGATTATGCTTCTTTAGACCAACAGGATTTGGACTTTCAGGCACTTCATGCAGTATTTGACCAGCTGGTCTTATACCCGGCCACATCGGCTACAGAGATTCAGTCCCGTGTGGCCGATGTCGATGTCATCATTACCAACAAAGTTATGATTGACGCGGCAACTATCCAGCAATGTCCTCAACTAAAACTGATCCTGATTTCTGCCACAGGTACCAATAATGTCGATCTGGCTGCGGCCAAGGCACGTGGCATTGTGGTGTGTAACTGTCAGGCTTATGGCACCTCTGCCGTCGCTCAGCATACCCTTATGCTGATGCTCAATCTGGCCACTTCATTTTTAACCTATCAACGTGCAGTACAGCAGGGCGAATGGCAAAAGGCCAGCCAGTTCTGTCTATTGGGTGCGCCAATTGTAGAATTGGCAGGCAAGACCTTAGGTATTGTTGGTTATGGTGAGCTGGGCCATGCAGTTGCCAGACTGGCAGAAGCCTTTGGCATGAAAGTACTGATTGCAGCTTTGCCCAACCGTCCAGCAGATGATTCCCGTATTCCATTTGCAGAGTTATTGCCACAAGTGGATTTTTTAAGCCTGCATTGCCCTTTAACGGAAGATACCCGTCATTTAATCAGTCATGCCGAACTGGACACGATGAAACCAAGTGCATTTTTAATTAACTGTGCACGTGGCGGAATCGTCGATGAACAGGCTTTGGCTCAGGCCTTACGCGAAGGCAAAATTGCCGGTGCTGCGACGGATGTGCTTACCGTGGAGCCTCCGAAAGAGGGAAATGTATT
>NZ_DFDO01000208.1:0-4811 GCF_002367915.1 Acinetobacter sp. UBA3025 | reverse complement strand
CAAACTATGGGACAGCAGTGGTCAAACAGCCTGTTTTTTTATAGAGCAATAATTTTGATAGAAAGAAAATCTTAATCTGTAAGCTGAATAGTTAATATAGTTGATCATGATTCAGACAGATGGCGAAAAGCAGCGCAGCTACCTATTTTTGATCAAGAAATAATAAAGAAGTCAATTCTTGGCTCATTTTTATTAAAAATTGAGATTAAATTTTAAACCACTTGATATGATCAATAGTGTTGAAAAATAATACAAAATTTTTAAGTTGAATTATTCTTGACTAGTTTTAATTTTTCTTTAACAAATTGTGTTAAGCTGTGCGACTACATTCAATTTTTTTATCTGAAAATAAAAGCATTATTTATAAAATGCTATAGCTTTTCGCTTGAGTTTTCTCATTTCCTCTCTAGCCGATTTATGTATTTCACAGTAGAATATGCGCTCTCTCAAGTCACATTGTGGCATGGTTCACAAGACCATCCCGTGGAGCCAAAATCAGCATGTTTATCGTTGCCGGTGCACCTGCACATTCTTCTTTTAAGAAAGCTCAACTACTCACACGTTTATCGTCAATTAGTTCTGTTCAATCACTAGAAAGTCAATTTGTTTATCTTTTTGACCAAGCGCTCAACGAGCAACAACAGCAATCCGCTTTACAGCTTCTCAACGATGGTCAATCATTTGAACTGCGCCAGGCTGCAAGTGATGAAATCCAGATTCTAGTGACACCGCGTGTCGGCACGATTTCACCATGGTCATCAAAGGCAACTGATATTTTTGCCAACTGTAATACACCGGTTCATCGTTTAGAACGCGGTGTTTTGTTTACTTTGAAGGGCGAAAAAGAGCTTTCTAAAGAAGCATTACAGATCTTGCATGACCGCATGACTGAAAGTGTTTTCAATGCGATTGAAGATGCTGCAGTGTTGTTTACTGAAACTGCGCCAAAACCTTTGAACTCGATTGATATCCTGGGTCAAGGTAAAGAGGCATTGGTAAAAGCCAATAATGAGTTCGGTTTTGCGCTGTCTGAACAGGAAATTGATTACCTGACAGAAGCATTTACTAAACTGGGTCGTAACCCGAACGACATTGAACTGATGATGTTTGCGCAGGCTAACTCAGAGCACTGCCGTCATAAAATCTTCGGTTCTGAATGGACGATTGATGGTGAAGTTCAACCATTGTCATTGTTCCAGATGATCAAAAATACCTATAAAGAATCACCAACAGACGTATTGTCAGCCTATAAAGACAACGCATCGGTGATTGTTGGTTTTGACACACAACGCTTTTACCCAACTCAAGAAGATAACGGTCAACACGTTTATAAATACAAGAGCCAAGCCGCACACATCCTGATGAAAGTGGAAACTCACAACCACCCAACAGCGATTGCACCATTTGCCGGTGCAGCAACTGGTTCAGGCGGTGAGATTCGTGACGAAGGCGCGACTGGTCGTGGTGGTAAACCGAAAGCTGGTTTAACGGGTTTCACCGTATCTAACCTGAATATTCCTGGCTTCGAACAGCCTTGGGAAGAAAACTACGGCAAACCGTCACGTATGGCATCTCCATTGCAGATCATGATTGAAGGTCCATTGGGGGGCGCAGCGTTTAACAACGAATTTGGTCGTCCAGCGCTGACTGGTTATTTCCGTACTTTCGAACAAAACGTCAATGGTGAAGTGAAAGGTTTCCATAAGCCAATCATGATCGCGGGTGGTTACGGTAACATCCGTCCGGACCACGTTGAAAAAGATGCGATTCAACCAGGCGATCTACTGATCGTGCTTGGCGGTCCAGCAATGCTGATCGGCCTTGGCGGTGGTGCTGCATCATCTGTAGACAGCGGTAAACTGGGTGAAAACCTGGACTTCGCTTCTGTACAACGTGAAAACCCGGAAATGGAACGCCGTTGTCAGGAAGTGATTGATACTTGCTGGCGTATGGAAGATGAAAACCCAATCGTTTCTGTACATGACGTCGGTGCGGGCGGTATCTCGAATGCGATGCCTGAGCTTGTAAATGACCATGAGCTGGGTGCAGTACTGGATCTTCGTAAGATCCCATCGCTTGAGCCAGGCATGTCGCCAATGGAAATCTGGTCAAATGAAGCGCAAGAGCGTTATGTGCTTGCGATCCGTCCAGAATCTCTACCATTATTTGAATCAATCTGTGCGCGTGAACGTTGTCCGTTCGCGGTATTGGGTGAAGCAACTGAAGCGCGTCACTTAACCGTTGAAGATCCTTTGTTCGGCAACAAGCCAGTGGATATGCCAATGCAAGTGATGCTTGGTGGTACACCACGTATGCGCCGTTCATATGAAACTGCTCCGCGTAAAGGCGATGACTTTGATGCGTCTAAAGTGACTGATCTGAAAGATGCGATTTATCGCGTGATCAAGAACCCGACGGTGGCATCTAAATCGTTCCTGATCACCATTGGTGACCGCTCGATTACCGGTATGGTGGCACGTGACCAGATGGTTGGCCCATGGCAGGTTCCTGTAGCAGACGCTGCCGTAACGACTACCAGCCTTGTAGGTTTCACTGGTGAAGCGATGGCAATGGGTGAACGTCCACCAGTTGCATTGTTAAACCCAGCGGCTTCTGCACGTTTATCAGTTGCTGAATCGATCTCGAACATCATGTCTGCGAAGATTGATCAGATCAGCGACATCAAACTGTCTGCAAACTGGATGGCGGCTGCAGGTCAACCAGGCGAAGACCAAGCCTTGTTTGAAGGCGTAAAAGCCATTGGTATGGAAATGTGTCCAGCATTGGGTATTGCAATTCCAGTCGGTAAAGACTCACTGTCTATGCGTACTACCTGGAATGACGAAGGTGAAGACAAGTCTGTAACTTCGCCAATGTCAGGCGTGATCACTGCATTTGCACCTGTAACTGATGTTCGCAAAACATTAACCCCTGAGCTGAAAAATATTGAATCTGTACTGGTTCGTATTGATCTGTCTAAGGGTCAGTTCCGTTTAGGCGGTTCGATCTTGGCTCAGGTATACAAAGCAATTGGTTCAGTTACTCCTGATGTCGACAGCTTTGATGACTTCAAAGCATTCTTCGCACTGGTTCAAGACTGGAACAACCGTGGTCTGATCAAGGCTTACCATGACATCGGTGATGGTGGTTTACTGGCAACTGTTGCGGAAATGATGTTTGCTGCACGTCTAGGCGTAGCGCTAGAAAACCAATCAGTTGAAGCATTGTTCGCTGAAGAAATCGGTGCAGTTCTGCAAATAGCGAAAGCAGATTGGGAAGCATTACAAGCAGAAATCGCGACTTCTACTCTGAAAGATGCGATCTCTGTAGTAGGTACAGTGAATAACTCTGATCAGTTATCTGTAAATGGTCTGGTACTTGAACGTGCCGACCTGCAAGTGGCTTGGACTGAAGTTTCTCATCAAATCCAGCGTCTGCGTGACAACGTAGAAACTGCAAATCAAGAATTTGCATTAGTAACAGACAAAGCACACAAAGGTTTGATTGCTCAACCGACATTTGATCTGAACGAACAAATCGAAGCACCGTACATTAACTCACGTCGTCCAAATATGGCGATTCTGCGTGAGCAGGGTGTGAATGGTCATGTAGAAATGGCAGCAGCATTCGACAAAGTCGGCTTCAATACTGTTGACGTACACATGAGCGATCTTCTAGCTGGCCGTATCAGCCTGGATGACTTCGAAGGTCTGGTCACATGTGGTGGCTTCTCTTACGGTGACGTATTGGGTGCAGGTGGTGGCTGGGCGAAATCAGTATTGTTCAATCAGCAACTTCGTGACCAGTTCGAGAAATTCTTTAACCGTCAGGAGACCTTCTCTCTAGGGATCTGTAACGGTTGTCAGATGCTGTCACAATTGGCTCCACTGATTCCAGGTGCAGATGCTTGGCCTCGGTTCCATCGCAACAAATCAGAAGTATTTGAAGCACGTAGCGTCAATGTTCGTGTAGAGAAATCTCACTCTGTATTGTTAGAAGGTATGGAAGGCTCGATTCTTCCAATCGCTGTGGCACATGGTGAAGGTCGCGTAGTAGCATCGGCTGAAAGCATTGCTGCATTGAATGCCAATAATCAGGTGATCATGCGTTATGTGGATAGCCAAGGTAATGCGACTGAGCAATATCCATTGAACCCGAATGGTTCGCCTGAAGGGATCTCTGGTGTAACTTCGAAAGATGGTCGTGCGACTATCTTGATGCCACACCCTGAGCGTAACTTCCGTGCGATCCAGCACTCTTGGAAACCAGAAGACTGGGATCAGGACGGTGCATGGTTACGTATGTTCCGTAATGCGCGTAAGTTCATTGGCTAATCTGATTTAGTTTCAAAAAAGGGTCGCAGCAGCGGCCCTTTTTTATAATTTGAACTTATGGGAAATTAGTAAAACTAGAAAAATCATTTACTTTTGTTTAGACTAGCTTCATCAATTGCCACCAGTGGGTGGCTTTTTGCTTTTTAAGCAGTTTGAAACATTTATTTAATTTTCTCCCGCTGAACTGGTTTAGATTTTGCTTTTATATCTGCATAGAAGTGATATTGTGTAAATAATGCACAATATTTATGCACTTTAAAGGAAAGATGGTATAGATCAGTTCAGTATCAACACTCAAGAATGAGGTGGTGACATGGCTAAGACGCTCAGAATAATGGATAGAACGGAATTACGTCAGAAAGGTTGGTGGTTATTTGGTTTTGTTGTTGGCCTACAGGTACTGTTCTTGGTAGGCAGTTATTTGCTACAGAGTTCTTGAGCAACAGATTTAAAAAAGCCACCGACAGGTGGCTTTTT
>NZ_DFDO01000148.1:0-10435 GCF_002367915.1 Acinetobacter sp. UBA3025 | reverse complement strand
TCAAGCAGAAGATAAAATCTGAAAATGGAACTTCAGATGAAGCAGATGCTGGGGTTGAGGGACAAGAACTGGAACAGCAGGGCAGTCTGCGCTTACGTAATGCCAGCGAAGGCAATACCCGTTTAATGAAACCAATTGCCAATCTGGATACTTTTTTGCAACTGGCCAATATTCTCACCATTTTGTTATGCGGGATTGCCATTGCTTTAACTGCGCAGCGTTATGTGCAGCAGAATCAAGATCATATTGCCCTAATGCGCTGTATTGGCGCGACCAAAAATCAGATTCTGGCCGCTTATCTGGCTTTGCTAGGTTTAGTGCTTTTAATCGCCATGCTGATTGGTAGCGTAATAGGTGTAGCATTGGGTTATGGCTTATTGCAACTCATGCTACAGCTTATTCCAAACTTGCAGCTTGAGTTCTCTGCTACGGCGATGCTGCTGGGGCCCTTGCCAATTGCCATGCTGACCAGTGCAGTGGTGTTACTGGGCTTTGTCATGCCGAGTCTGTTTCAACTCTTAAATACTCCTCCGATTCGGGTCATTCGTCAGCAGGAAAAATCCGTCCATTCGATGTTGTGGATGTTACTGACCGGAACCTTAAGTCTGATTATTTTCAGTGTGATTTTAACGGAAAATATCGTGCTGACAGCTTGGGTGATTGGGGCCATTATTCTGCTTTGTGCTGTTCTGTATTTTACGGTCTGGAGTATTTTAAAACTGCTGCGTAATCTGAAATTCAATCTGTCTGCCTATGTACGGACACCGTATCAGACCGCTTTACAGATTACTGCCTTAGCTTTAGGACTCAGTTTGATTAGTGTGCTGGCTGTACTGCGTACAGATTTACTTGATCGATGGCAGCAACAATTGCCGGAAGGGACACCCAACCAGTTTGTCTATGGTCTGCCGCCTTTTGACATGCCTGACTTAAAAGCTCAGTTAGAACAGAATGGCTGGAAAAGTACACCCTTGTATCCCAATATTCGCGGGCGTCTGGTGGCGAAAAATGATCATCCTTTTGCTGCTGAACTGGTCAAGCAGAGTAATACCTTAAGACGTGAACTGAATCTGACCCAGTCGGATCGCTATCCTCAGGATAATGTGATTGTTCAGGGGGAGGCAGGATTGAAACAGCCGGGTGAAGTTTCGGTCGAAGCCAATACTGCACAAGAGCTGGGTATCAAACTGGGGGATAAGCTCAGTTTTAGCTTGCCTGAAGGCATACTCGAAGCCAAAGTGGTGAATCTCAGAACGGTAGAGTGGGAGAGTTTTAGTCCAAACTTCTTCTTTATCTTTGCACCAAATACCATGGATGCTAATGCTGGCAGTTATCTGGGCAGCTTCTATGTACCGGAAATAGATAAAGATAAACTGGTGAATCTGGTTCAGCGTTTTTCCAATACCGTATTCATTGATGTCAGCCTGATTCTGGAAGAAATCAAACGGATTGTGAATGTACTGGTGCAGATCATTACTATTCTGGCTGTGCTGGTCAGCGTATCCGGTTTTCTGGTACTGATGGCCTGCTTAAACCTGCTTATGGATGAACGTAAACGTGAAGTGGCTTTGCTCCGGTCTTTTGGTAGTTCCAAACAGAAGCTGAAAACCATGATGAGTCTGGAAATCGGTTTTATCGGACTGTTCGCAGGGATTGCTTCATGTCTGTTTGCAGAAGTGATCAGCGCCATTGCCAGCTACAAGATGGATCTGATCATTCAGCCTCATTGGGAAATCTGGATTATCCTGCCTGTGTTTATGACTGTGGTATGTACCTTGATTGGGCGTTATCGTCTGAGTTATCTTTCCGAAATTCCGCCCTTGCAAAGCCTGCGTGAGATGAATCAATAAGATTTATCTTGTAGGCTGATCCGCCAACTGCTGTTGTAGCATTTGTAAAATTTCCTGCCAGAGTGGGCGGATCGGTTCAAGCAAAGCCAGATTATATTGATACAGCACGACACAGGCAGCGACGCCGAGCAGTAAGGCAACCAGACTGACCAAACGGCCACGCTGCATTTTCTGACCGAGATACCAGAGCGCTGTTAGTCCGGCCCCCATGATCATGCCGCCAATATGTGCGGCATTGTTAATTCCGCTGATCATAAAGCCCATCGCCAGGTTAAGACCCATGATCATTACCAGTGTCTTTTTATCCAGAATAAAAGGCTGACGGGGCAACATTGGTAGTAAAGATAGAACAGTCAGTGACGCACCAAGACCCATGACTGCACCCGAAGCACCCGCACTAACACCCGGCAATAAGCCAGGATTGGCTACACCGCCTTCGATTAAGGCATAGCTGTCCTGGATACTCATATATCCACTGAGTAAACTGCCCATCAGACCGGCACAAATATAAAGACCTGTAAAATAGACCCGGCCAAAAATTTGTTCAGCGACACTACCAAAAATATACAGTGCCCACATATTTAACATTAGGTGAATTAAGCCAAAATGAAAAAACATGCTACTAAACAGGCGTATGGGTTCCGCTAAATACGTTAAAGGTGCATAATCTGCTCCCCAGCGAATGGCATCTGGAGAACTTGGCTGTGTGATGTCCATATCATTTAGAACCTGCCAGCCAAACAGGCCGACATTGATACAGATCAGGAGTGCGGTCATCCACCAGAGCTGCATTTCCAGTTTGCGATGTGTTGTTGGGGGAGAATATTCAGGCATGCTATTTTTTTGCTGTGATTGTATATTTCGAATAAGCTTAACACGAAAAATTGAATTTTCAGGAGTAACGCACTGACATGAAAGCCTTTCTGACCCGCACCCTTCTCGTGATTGTCAGTGTGATTCTACTTGTTCAACTGTGGATTTTTGCAAGTTTAGCCTGGTGGCGAACCAATCCAGTGAATACCACCATGATGATGCGGATCGATTATTGGACTGAACCCTCCAAGTCCATTCAACATCAGTGGCGCCCTTATGATGAAATCAGTACCAATCTCAAGCAGGCGGTAGTGACGGCAGAAGATGGAAAATTCATGCACCATCATGGCTTTGACTGGGATGGTATTCAGACTGCACTCAGCCGTAACAAGAATGAAGGCCGTGTTGTGGCAGGAGGGTCAACCATTTCCCAGCAGCTGGCTAAAAACCTGTTCCTCGTCAACAAGCGTTCATTCCTGCGTAAAGGTCAGGAAGCTGTCGCGACCTGGATGATGGAACGCATGTGGTCTAAAGAGCGTATTCTGGAAGTGTATTTAAATTCGATTGAGTTTGGAGACAATATCTATGGAGCAGAAGCGGCAGCCAAACATTATTTTGGTAAGACTGCAGAGAGCCTGACTCGTGATCAGGCCATCTTCCTGGCAGCGATTCTCACCAATCCAAAATATTTTGAAGATCATCGTAATGCATCAGCCCTAAAAGCACGTAAACGTATGATTCAGCGTTATATGCGCTATGCTGAAATCCCTTAAATAAAAATATCAAGATAAAGCCCAAATATTTGGGCTTTTTTTATGAAAATGTCATTAATTTGAAGCATACTAAAAGCAATAAGCAAGACTTGAAAATAGCGTAGGTTTGATATGAATACGGCAGCCAGTACGACTTCGGCACCAACCGAATATACTTATAATGATCGTTACATTAATCGTGAACTGTCTATTCTGGATTTCCATTTGCGAGTGCTGGAACAGGCGGTTGATCCTCTGCATCCTTTGCTGGAACGCATGAATTTTCTACTGATCTTTTCACGTAATTTAGATGAGTTTTTTGAAATTCGTGTGGCTGGCGTCATGGAACAACTGGATTTGGGCAATGAAAGCCGCAGTCCAGATGGTTTGACGCCAAAACAAGTATTAGAGCAGATTGCCGAAACTGCACATGCCGCCATTGAACGTCAGTACCGTATTTTAAATGAAGAGATTTTGCCTAAACTGCGTGAGGAAGATATCTGCTTCTTGCGCCGTGGAGAGCTAACACCGGCACAATCGGCCTGGGTGAAAAAATATTTTCAGGAACAGGTTGCTCCAGTTCTTACGCCTATTAGCCTTGATCCGGCACATCCATTCCCACGTCTGGTGAATAAATCCCTGAATTTTATTGTGACGCTCGAAGGGAAAGATGCCTTTGGCCGTCAGATTGATCTTGCGGTTGTTCCTGCGCCACGTTCATTGCCACGTGTTGTGCGTTTACCGGATGAACTGACTGATGGTAAAGAACATCATGTGATGTTATCCGCCATCATTCATGAACATGTGTCTGACCTGTTCCCGGGCATGACCGCGACTGGCTGCTATCAGTTCCGTGTTACCCGAAATGCCGATCTGGCCTTAAATGAAGATGTTGAAGACCTGGCCAAAGCTTTAAAAGGCGAGCTAAGTTCGCGCCGTTTTGGTCGTGCAGTCCGTCTAGAAGTGACTGAAAATTGTCCGCAGCATATTTATGAATATTTGCTGGAAGAATTTGATCTGGATGAAGACCAGCTCTATAAAGTGGCAGGACCGGTTAATCTGGCGCGATTACTGTCCAACTTCAAACGTCCACATCTACGTTATGATTCACATACGCCAATTCTGCCTAAAGTACTAAAAAAATCTGAAAATGTTTTCAGTGCCATGCAGAAGCAGGATATTTTGCTACATCATCCATTTGAATCTTTTGCTCCAGTGATTACGCTATTACGTGAAGCGGCACGAGACCCTCAGGTGCTGGCGATCAAGCAGACACTGTACCGCAGTGGTCCAGATTCCGAGATCGTGCAGGTGCTGGCAGAAGCAGCCCGTAACGGTAAGGAAGTTACTGCAGTCATCGAGCTACGTGCACGTTTTGATGAAGAATCCAATATTGCAGTTGCCAACGTACTGCAAGAGGCGGGGGCTGTCGTGGTCTATGGCATTGTTGGCTATAAAACCCATGCCAAAATGATTCTGGTGGTACGCCGAGAAAATAACAAGCTGGTGCGTTATGTGCATTTAGGAACCGGAAATTATCATGCGGGCAATGCACGGATTTATACCGATTATGGCTTGTTAACCACAGACAAGGATCTGTGTGAAGATGTGCATCGTATCTTCCAGGAATTGACGGGAATGGGGAAAATGGCCAAGCTGAAAAAGCTGCTCCATGCTCCATTTACCTTGCATGCCCAGCTCATCAACTATATTGATAATGAAATTGCCAATGCCAAAGCGGGCAAGAAAGCTCAGATTATCGTGAAGGTGAATGCTTTAACTGAGCTGCAACTAATCAATAAACTTTATGAGGCTTCACAAGCGGGCGTACAGATTGACCTAATTATCCGCTCGATTTGCTGTCTACGTCCAGGCTTGCCGGGACTTTCAGAGAATATCCGGGTACGTTCAATCGTCGGCCGTTTCCTTGAACATACACGCGTGTTTTATTTTAGCAATAATGGCAATTCCCGCATTTATTGCTCAAGCGCGGACTGGATGGATCGTAACCTGTTTAATCGTGTAGAAGCCTGTTTCCCGATTGAAGATGAAACATTGAAGAAACGCATTTACCAGCAAGGTTTATTAAATTACCTGAAAGACAATCAGCAGGCCTGGTTGTTACAAGGAGATGGAACCTGGGTGCGTGCCCAAGTTGCAGAAGGTGAACAACCGCATAATGCACAGCGTACCTTGCTGGAAACCTTTAAATAACTCTATGCAAACTAAAAAGGCTGATAATCCAGCCTTTTTTATATTTTGTTAATTTTGAGAATGGATAAATGGATTCTCGAGTTTTTGATAGATTTTACGAATAGCAGCATAAATCTGGTAATCGTGCAGACTTAATCTGTTTTGAATTTCGGCCAAAGTCAGGTCTTGGCTGAAATACTTTAAAATCTGTACTTCAGTCTGATTTAAAAAATGTATTTTTGTTTCCTGACTCACTAAATAACGGGCTAATTCAGGATGTAAATCGGAACCACCTCGTAGGATGATTTTCAGGCTTGCTACTATTTTTGAAACAGGATGCGATGCAATCAGATATCGATCCACGCCAGATGACAAGAATAAATTAATCATTTCAGGTGAATCATCAGCTAAAACTGCAATCAGATGAGGAATCTGGATTCGTGCTTGAATTACATTAAGATTCTTAAGTTGCGTTTTCTCATGAATCTCATATAACACTAGATTGGGAAGATACTGTTCAATATGCGATTGAGCAGACAGATGATTGGTATAGGACAGCATATCTGGTTGATAACCGAGCTGTAGCAATGCAAGATCAAGATTGGAAGAGAGCGAGGGTGGATAAGGTTGCACCAATAATACGGGTGTGGGCAAAAATGAGGCCAAAGAAATCTTATCCTGAGAGTAATTAATATACAGATGTATTTTGTCTTAAATTATTATCAATGCCAATCCCAAGAAATAGGGATTTAATTTTTATATATTATAAATAGTTAAAGTTTAAAAATTGGTTTTGAATCATTTTAATTGACTGAATTTATAAAAATTAAATTTATCAGAAGACGTAGGCAATAAAAAAGGAGCAATCTAAGTGCTCCTTTTTTATTAGGGCTTAATTAAGCTGCATCGTGGGCAGTAATTTTTTGCAAAATTTGTAATAACACATCGAACTCGCTTTGTAGCGGTGTGCTCTTACGAGTGACCAGTGCCAGAGTGCGGCTTGGTGCAGCATTGATTAGATTGATGCGCAGATCCGGATTGGCTTTGATCATATTGGTATGCAGCGCAATTTCTGGCAACAGGGTGAAACCAAGATCAGCAGACACCATTTCAATTAACGTCGGTAATGAACTTGCTTTCAGGCGATGATCATTTTTACGCTCACCAATCGGGCAGGCACTCAATGCATGATCACGCAAGCAATGACCTTCTTCAAGCAGCATCAGGCGAGACAGGTCCAGATCTTCCAGAGATTTGGCTTGAGCCGCATTCTGGTCAGATTTGTGATGCACCAGATACAGGTTCTCTTTGGCAATTTCAGCAACTTTCAGACTACGGGTATCGAAAGGCAGCGCTAGCACCACCATATCCAGATTACCATGCTCCAGTTTCTCTACAATTTTCTCACTTTGAGCTTCATGTAGATGTAGCTGGATTTTCGGTAGCTGCTGATGCACTTCATCCAGAAATTGTGACAGGATGAAAGGGGCAATGGTTGGAATAATGCCAAGATGCAGATCACCGGTTAATGGTTCACTCATTTCACGACTTAAACGCATTAAGTCCTGAGCATCAGCCAGTAGAACACGGGCACGTGCAACCACTTGTTCACCAAGCGGCGTTAAACGTACATTCTGGCGATCGCGTTCAACAAGAACGCCACCGAGTAAACGCTCCAGCTCCATAATACCGCCAGACAAAGTTGACTGGGTAACAAATGAGCGGCGAGCAGCTTCTGTAAAATGCAGCGTCTCAGACAGTGTTACGAGGTATGACAGCTGTCTTAGGGATGGTAATGCAGCCATAGTGTCCTAATGTTTATGATTTAAAATGATCAGCAAATAATTCGCTAAGATATGGAATAAAATGCGGAGGGATATCATGCCCCATTCCATCAATTAATTCAAATTTAGCCCCTGGAATTGCTTTTGCAACAGCCTTACCATGACTAGGAGGCAGCAATCTGTCACGAGCACCATGAACCACCAGGGTCTCTTGTTGGATTTGCTTGTCCAGTTGCAGCAATGAACCCGTACATAATATTGCTAAAAACTGTTGAAGTACACCCGCTGGATGGTAACTTCGTTTATATAACTTACGGGCAGTCTGAATCGCTTCCAGATGATTCACATAACCCGGCGAGCCAATAATGTTAAACAGCTTCAAGCTATGATCGATAATGCCATCTTCATCTGTGGAAGCGGGTTTGTCAATTAAACTAAAGAGTTGCTTTGGAAAAGGCGGGGGTAACAGTGGCTGGTTATTACTGGTAAACAGTAAGCCCATTTTTTTAACTTTGTCAGGATAACGTGCGGCCAGAATCTGGGCAATCATGCCACCCATAGAGGCACCGAGCACATAGACCTGACCCAGCCCCATTTTTTCAATCAGAAGATGTACATCATCTGCCATATCATACAGCGTATAAGGCGCGCCCTGATTGCCTAAACCCAGTACAAAACGGCTCATCATTTTTAAAGTGTTTAAGCGAGGCCCTTTATGGTGAATCTTGGAAGATAAACCAATATCCCGGTTGTCAAAACGCACCAGATGATAGCCCTGATCAATGAGGGATTTACAGAAGAAGTCCGGCCAGTACAGCATCTGTGCTCCAAGCCCCATAATTAGCAGAATGGTCGGGTTTTCAGGATTTCCTCCGACCTCCACGTGCAGTTCGATGCCATTGCCAAGATCGACCTTGGTTTCACGCATGAAAGCGGTATACGGAGAATGATTGAACTGCAGGGCACTATGCATGATGTATTTCCTGATTAAAGGACATTTCGCTTAAAAAATGTCCTTTGTATTAAACATCTAAACTGTAGCTGGAATCAAGTCAGGAACCTGCTTGGTCAATGCCAGGCGTTGTTTGGCAGCAGTGGCACCAAGCAGGACAAAACCACGTAAAGTACCGCTGGCATCAAAGGCTTTGGCCAGCATACCGTCATCAAACTCTTCATTTTCCCAAGTTACTTCGACATCAACCGGAGCAGGAAGGACAGTCAATGGCGCAGCTGGTGTTTTGACCGCAACTGGCATCGCTGGATAATGAACTGCAGTATGTTCGCCATTCAATGTTTTAGACAGGGCACGGGCCTGCTGCATGATTGGCATGACATATGGTAAAAGCATTCCGTTTACTTCCGCACAGTCGCCTACTGCATAAATGTCGGGTTGATTGGTTTCTAGTTTTGTATTTGTCAGAATCCCGCGACTGGTATGAATATCGGCTTCTTTTGCGACAGAAATATTCGGTTGTAAGCCCACAGCAGACAGCACCACATCAGCAACTACCGACTGGCCATTGGCAAGTGTGACCAGATAATCACCATTTTCAACTTTAGAGACTTTTTCGACTGTTGTCCCCAGTACAAAATGAATGCCCGTCTCTTCAAGATTTTGCTGGAAAGCATCTGCGACATGAGCTGGTAATAAGCGACCTAAAGGCTGGGGTGCCAGATCAATCACGGTGACCTGATGATTAGTATGCTGCAAGTCATTGGCAAATTCACAACCGATCAGGCCTGCACCTAGAATCACCACACGTTTATCTTCACGGGCTGCCAGATTATGACGGAAAGCTTTATAGTCAGTCAGGTTATTCACCATATGAATATCGTCGCTCGCATCACCAGCAATGGCCAGGCGTACTGGATTGGCACCCACAGCCAGCACCAATTTAGAATAATCCTGTGTGCTTTCCTGACCGTCTTTTTCTAAAGTTAGCTGATGTTGTTCAGGATGAATCGCTTTGACCCAAGTGTTTTTTTCGATGCGCATTTTCAGCTGCGTTGACATTTTTTCTGCATCACCCAAAGGGATGTGTTCTGGCGCTTTGTTTCCTGCTAAAGCATTAGAAAGCGTAGGTTTCGCATAATTAGTCGCATCATCAGCACAAATCATGACAAGTTCATGGTCTGGGTTGAGTTTGCGAAACTCACGGGCAACAGCATAACCCGCCATGCCCGAACCAATGATGACGATAGGATGCATACGATTCTCCATGCTTTTTTAAAGTAGTTTTTTTCAGGTATAAAGGACATAAAAAAGACCATTCAATATGGTCTTTAAAAGAACATGATTAGATTTCAATCATTTCAAAATCGACTTTAGAAACACCACAATCCGGACAAGTCCAGTCATCAGGAATATCTTCCCATTTGGTTCCAGGAACGATTCCGTCCTGAGGCCAACCTTCTGCCTCGTCATAAATCCATCCACAAACGATGCATTGATATTTTTTCATATAACTCTCCAAAACTGACCAACTGTAGCTGTCAGCTTAAAATCCACAAATGGCAAGACCCTAAAGAATATGACTTTTAATAGTAAACATATTTGGCTAAATTTTTACGCAGTTCTATTCATAAAGTAAAGCGAATAAAAGTTTAATCAGTGAAATTAACAGCAGAAAGGTCAGTCCCTAGATATTTCACTACTAGAAATATATTTAAGGTTAGGCAAAGAGTTGTATTTTTAGTTTTATAAAATACTCTTCTGACTTAGATTAAGCTGTAGACCAAAGTCGGGCAGAAAAAATGATTAAAATCAGTTAACTTAGACTCAGCAAAGTCTTTATTAAATATTTTTTAAAATAAATTTATATATTTAAATCAATTGGTTATTATTATTTTCTGCTTTAATGTTGCACAGTCGTTGTTGTTACACATTGTTAATTTAGTTTAAAATTCACCTATTCCTTTCCTTGTTTAAAGATCTCCCATGAGCAATTTGTCTACTTCTCTGTGGTCTCACATTCGTACTGTCCAGAATTTCCCAAAACCAGGCATTTGTTTCTTCGATTTGACTCCATTATTCATGAATAAT
>NZ_DFDO01000100.1:0-12539 GCF_002367915.1 Acinetobacter sp. UBA3025 | reverse complement strand
GCAAAAACCATTGACCGTGTGATTGACGTGTTCCCTGCTGAAGAAAAAGACATGGTGCGTGCCATGTTGTCAGAATCGCTGCAAGCTGTTATTTCGCAAACCCTGTTGAAGAAAAATGGGGGGGGGCGTGTGGCTGCACACGAAATCATGATCGGTATTCCGGCGATCCGTAACCTGATCCGTGAAAACAAAGTGGCACAGATGTACTCTGCGATTCAAACCGGTGCCAACTATGGCATGACCACGCTGGATCAAAGCCTGAAAACGCTGGTATCGAGAGGTATTATCAGTCCGCAAGTCGCCCGTACTGCAGCAAAACAGCCTGAATCATTCTTATAAGAATAATTAATTTTTTTGGGGTTTTATCATGGACTTTAACGGCTTACTCAACTACATGGTAGAGAAAAAGGCCTCGGATCTGTTCATTACAGCCGATGTTGAACCCTCTATCAAAATTAATGGTCAGATTGTACCGATTGGCTCGGTAAAATTACCGGGTGCAGCTGTGGGACAGCTACTTAACTCAATCATGACCGAGAAGCAGCGCAAGGAATTTGCGGACACACGCGAGTGTAACTTCGCTATCAGCAACCCGGACAAATCGGCACGTTTCCGTGTCAGCGCATTCCAGCAACGCGATCAGCCAGGTATGGTACTGCGTCGTATTGAAACCGTCATTCCGACTATGGATGAGCTGAAATTACCGCCTATTCTAAAAGAATTGGCGATGACTAAACGCGGTATCATTATTTTTGTGGGTGCAACCGGTACGGGTAAATCGACTTCCCTCGCCTCTTTGATTGGCTACCGTAATGAAAATTCCAAAGGTCATATCATTACTATTGAAGACCCGATCGAATTTGTGCACCAGCATAAGGGTTGTATCATTACCCAACGTGAAGTCGGTATCGATACTGACTCCTTTGAAGTCGCATTGAAAAACACCCTGCGTCAGGCACCAGATGTGATTCTGATCGGTGAGATCCGTTCTCGTGAAACCATGGACTATGCGATTGCCTTTGCGGAAACCGGTCACCTGGTTTTTGCGACCCTGCACGCCAACAACGCCAACCAGGCCATCGACCGTATCATTCACTTCTTCGAAGCCGACCGTCACAGCCAGCTGTTTATGGATCTGTCCCTGAACATGAAAGCCATTGTGGCACAGCAGCTAATTCCAACTATCGATGGCAATGGCCGCCGCGCAGCGATCGAAATCCTGATCAATTCGCCATTGATTGCGGATCTGATCCGTAAAGGCGATGTGCATGAGATCAAAGATTTAATGAAACGTTCACGTGAACTGGGCATGCAAACCTTCGACCAGGCATTATATGACCTGTATAAGGCCAAGCAGATTAGTTATAAAGATGCACTAAAACATGCTGACTCACCAAACGACCTGCGTCTGCAAATCAAACTATCAGAAGAAGGTGGCGAGCATTTATTACGTGCGCATTCCAATATTACTTTTGATGGTCAAACCTGATCATTTTCAAAGCATAAAAAAACAGGCTTTTAATAAAGCCTGTTTTTGTTTCAACCTAAAGTCGAATTATTTCTTACGGTAAGCTTCCTGACATTCAGGCGCGTCACAATAACCGTAAAGATTAAGTGAATGACCAGTCAATGCAAAGCCAAATTTCTTCGCAACTTCGTGCTGTTCATGTTCAATCACATCATTTGTAAATTCAACGACTTTGTTGCAATTTTGACAAACCAAGTGATCATGGTGATCTTCCTGCATAATTTCAAAAACTGAGTGATTATTTTCAAAATTATGACGCTCGATAATCCCTGCTGCCTCAAATTGTGTTAACACACGATACACAGTTGCAAGACCCACATCTTCCCCTTGTTCGAGTAAAGTCTTATAAATGTCTTCAGCGCTAAGGTGATGCCGTCTAGAGTTTTCTAATAGTTCTAATATTTTAATTCGTGGAAGGGTAACTTTCAGTCCAGCTTTTCGTAAATCTTGGTTTGAAATAGGCATGTAAAAAGGTCTCTCAACAAAATCAAAGTTGGAATAGGCAACAAAGTTTAGATGCAGTATGATCTATCCTTGGATCAAATGCATCATAATTAATTTGGGATAGTGTAGCAAAATGCAAAAAATCATGCTGACGTTATTCGTCACTTCATTGCTTGTCGGCTGTTCGACATTAGGTGTGTACAAAGTTGATATTCCTCAAGGAACACCTTTAACTCAAGCACAAGCCTCTAAAATTCAGGTAGGAATGAGCCACCAACAGGTGCGTTTCCTGCTCGGTAGTCCAACAGTATCTGATCCGCTCAATCCGCTACGCTGGGACTACATCTACAACTATACCCCAGGAACTTATGCTAAAAAAGCCAAGATCCCAGCAGCCCAAGGCCAGCATCTAAAAATTTACTTTAATCAGTCTGGTATCGTAGAGCGTATTGAAGGTCTGGAAACCATTCCAGAATCTCAACCAGGTCTACCAGGTTCCAAAGAAGCGATCTTAAATGCCCCACCACTATAATCGCTTTTGCATAAAAAAACCCCTGTATGATCAGGGGTTTTTTTAATTAAATAGATTGATTTATCAAATAATCAGACCATCTGTTCAATAAAGCCACATTCCACTAATCGGAACGTTTATTTTGCTTGAAACGGTTACCTTTGGCATAACGTCCTACCGGATTCTTCTCAGCGCGTTTACGGCGGATATCCTTGGGATTAATGGTTAAAGCACGATAAATCTCTACCCGGTCCCCTGCTGCCAATGGCTGGGTATGATCCTGTAGCTTAGCGCCAAAAATACCCAGATTCAGAGGTTCAGGCAATTCCACCTGTGCACGGATTCCGCTTTGCTCAATTGCATCCAATGCAGTCATGCCGGGTTGGAAAGGTACAGCAATATGAAACTGTTGTTCCGGGGTAGCATAGGCCACCCAGATCATTGCCTCAGTCATCAGAAAAATTGTCCTAATACCGCAACAATCGCCAGAATAATTGATACTGGTAAGACAATACGAACCGCAATACGCCAGATGTTATACACTGCTTCTGAGCTAAAGTTCATCGATTTACGTAAATGGCTGATCTTCATGATCCAGCCAGCAAACAAGGCATAAATCAGACTGATCACCAGTCCCCAAAGAATCAGCAGATTATTGAAAATTGGAGCAACATTTGGAATTAACCAGACTAAGGTGGCAGCAATCACAATCGCCCACTGAATGATGATATTCATTTGACGTTGCTGTAATTGCTCACGTGCCATTTGCATAAGCAAAGCAGCGGCTGCGACAATGGCTGCGATTAAAGCAAATGCAGGGATTTCAGCTTTTACTGCAAAGAAACCAAAGGCGATGATGGCTAATAGCTGCGCCACCCAAATCGGTAAGGCTGTTTTAGTCGCAACATCCTGCTGTTTTACGACAGTCAGACTTGATTGCCAATATAGCCCCATACCTAGACCACTCGCCACCAAAGCCAATACTGTGGCATTGCCCCATTCTACGAATTGGACGGGTGTTACATGCCAAGCCGGTAATTCAGTTCCCATCACATTCGCCATGATCAAAGATGCGAGTACGCCGATCGTGGTAATCCCAACCAGAATTAAACGTGGCACCAGCGATAAGACAAATGCAGCAATTGCCAGCACCGCAAAAATCACTGGCTGCTGAACATCGAAATTGGTAACTGCAATCACATTAGAAGCATGATTGAGCATCGCACCCGCAAGGAACGGAATAAATACAACCGCCAGCCAGCCGACGATCCGCCAGCGCTGAGAACTATCAGCTTCACGGGTAAGGCTCGACAATGCCTGTAATGCAGTGGTTTTTGAGCGTTTCGCCAGAGCAATTTCCAGATAACAGACTGGAAGGGCCAGTATTAGCATGGTCGCTAACCACAACATCCAGAAATCAAGCTGACGGTCAATCTGAATACCTGTTATCTGTGCGAGTGTCGCAATAATAAGAAAGGATAAACAGAAAGCCATCAGAGGCGATAACCATTTTGACATAGCATTGTCCTGCATGATGTATTCCTATAAAAATCTAGCGCTATTTTGCCTTGTGAGGCGATGAAAATCAAAAACAAAAAAGCAAACCACCATGCCCGTGATTTGCTGCGCAAATTTATTATTAAGCTTTATTTTTTATTTTTCCGATTTGTCTTTATTTTAAGAACAATCGAGTTATGAGAAGAAACGGGCAAACCAGTTTTTACCCTTTTTCTTTTCTTTATCTTTAATGATTCCCATCATATTTTCTTTTACCGCACCGACATAATCCGCGTCATCGTGCTGAATATGATTGATCAGCCATTTAGATAATACTTCATGTAATTCCGCTTCAATAGATTGGCCCAATTCAAAACGGTCACGATAAGATTCAATCTTTTTAATAAACAAATCATGCACACGTTTATGTGGCACACGATATTTATAACCCGCTTCTTCCTGAAGTGATTCTTCAAAGGTAAAATGCGACTGGGTATAATCAATAATATTTTCTAAAATCTGTTTAATACGAGCACGATCGGTATTGGCATCAATTCCATCAATCTCATTGATATAATCGAGAATTCGTTTGTGCTGATCGTCAATCACATCGATACCAGTATTATAATCTGGAACCCATTTCATTTTCATTACGACCACCTATTGATATTAATGATTTATCGCTTGAAAAAGATCATATATCTAATTGATTTAAATAAAAATGAAGTAAATCGGTTGGTTTTCAGTTTATTTTCTACTTAATTAATGTAAATCATTGTTTATCCAATCAATTATATTTTAAACCCGACCACAAGAATAAAGTATTTTTTGATCGATTTTATATTTCATGGTTTATTTATTTTAATGATTTCACTATAAAATAAATATCAAATTCAAAAAAACAGGAGCGATGTCCTGTTTTTTAATATCGAATTTTAACCAGATTTAATATAAATCTGCTTTAGTCACTCTTTTAAGCGAAGGATCCAAACGTTCTCTTTCCAGACGGGCGACATGTGTCAATTGGGAACGATATTTGGCTCCATCTCTGAACAAAATCATTTCACCTTCTTGAAATGCAGTCCATTCTTCATTCTGTGTCAGCGGCTCTGTGGTAATCACAGCGACTCGATCTTCAGGCGTGGTGACCTGACTAAAATCCACTTCAACTTCAATATCAATCAGTTGGGCTGGCTTAAATGGATATTCACGTACCAGCCAATGCAGTTTAGTCGTTGCATAGGTAAATAATGCCTGACCATTGGACAGACAGAAATTAAAAGTTCCATGTTCTGCAATGGATGGAGAAATCTCAGCCAGCAAATCAAAAACCTGATCCAGTTTTGGTTCATCATAACCAAAACGTTTTACCAGCTGATCCAGCAAATAACAGAAAGCGCGCTCACTGTCAGTGTTACCGACTGGCGTAAAACGTCCAGAAAGCTCAGGTAAAAAATCTTTTAAATCACCATTATGGGCAAAGATCCATTGTCGTCCCCATAATTCACGGCTAAACGGATGCGAATTTTCCAGATTAATTTTGCCTTGCGTCGCCTTACGGATATGTGCAATTACATTACGGGATTTGATTGGATAATTGCGCACCAGTTCTGCAATCGGTGATTCAACAGCTGACTGATTATCAACAAATAATCGGCAGGCCTTATCCTCAAAGAAAGCAATCCCAAAACCATCAGAATGATCTGAGGTAATCCCTGCCCGCTGAGAAAAACCTCGAAATGAAAAGGTAATATCTGTTGGTGTCGCACAATTCATTCCCAGTAGCTGGCACATAATCTTCATTCAGGTCACAGGATATTCTTAATGTTATTGTGCATCACAGGCTGAACCTTTTCAAATCTCGATCATTGCAATGCTATGCGCTAAAAATGCTAATAAACTATTTTTTTATATTTAATTTAGCAAAAGGAGTTTAAGTTTCAAAGCTCAGCTTAAAAATGAATACCTTAAATTTAACTTTAATATTTTTAGTGATCAAAATCTTAAAATAAAGGAAATAAAAAAGAGCCTCAAGTGAGACTCTTTGATATTCAATTTATCTTTATGGACGATGTGGATTGGAACGGTTGGTAATTAAGGTTCCCACACCATGATCAGTAAAGATTTCTAACAGGCTGGCATGTGGTACGCGACCATCCACGATATGCGCACTGATCACACCGCCTTTTACTGCATCAAGCGCACAGCCGACTTTAGGAATCATCCCACCATAGATCACACCTGTTTCGATCAGACGATCAACCTCCTGAGTCGTTAAACCGGTCAGCAGATTTTTATTTTCGTCGAGCACACCGGTAATATTGGTCAGCAAAATCAGCTTTTCTGCCCCTAAGGCTTCTGCCACTTTACCTGCGACCAGATCGGCATTGATATTGTAGGTATTGCCTTCTTCATCGACACCAAGTGGCGCAATCACCGGAATGAAATCACTGTTGGTAAACATTTCCAGTACATCAGTTTTCACACCAACGACTTCACCGACCATACCCAGGTCCACTTTCTGAGTTGAACCGTCTTCAGTCGTCTTTTCCATTAATAGCTTTTTGGCGCGTAACAGGTTGCCATCTTTACCAGTTAAACCAATTGCACGACCACCGTGTTTGTTGATCAGGTTCACGATCGATTTGTTTACGCTACCGCCCAGAACCATTTCAACCACTTCCATGGTTGCCGGATCTGTCACGCGCATACCATCAATACGGTCAGATTCACGGCCTAGCTGTTTCAGCATAGAATCTACTTGTGGACCACCGCCGTGTACCACAATCGGGTTCAAACCCACGGTTTTTAATAAAACGATATCACGTGCAAAAGAGCTTTCCAGCTCAGGATCCGTCATCGCGTTGCCACCGTATTTTACCACCAGGGTTTTACCCGCAAAGCGTTGGATATACGGCAAAGCTTCAGTCAAAATTTGTGCTTTGTCGATGCCTGTATGCTGATTTGGCATTCGCCTCTCCTTATTGAGCATCTAAAATGTCTTGAGCGATCTGTGGATAACGGTCACGCAACATGGATACAAACAGATGTCGAATTTCATTCAGGCCTTGTGCATCATTGGCATCAAAGCGCACCGTGAAATATTCACCCGTATTGGATGCTCGAATGATGCCAAAACCATCATCAAAATCAAGACGTATCCCGTCAATTTTACTGATTTGTGCATTTAATTGCGTAGATTGCTGCTCAACAAAGTTTAAAAGCTCAACAGGCTGCACCTGATGAGTGGAAATATATAAGTCTTCAGTCCCGTGACGTTTTGGATAAGCACGCAAGGCCTCACTTAAAGTCACACCTTTCTGGTCCAGATATTCCATGACCCGAAGCGCTGCATAAAGACCGTCATCATAGCCCCAGCCACGTCCGTCATTAAAAACATAATGCCCCGCATATTCACCACCAAAAATGGCCTGATGCTGGGACTGCGCCAGATATTTTCGCAGGAATGAGCTGCCAGTACGAATCATCACCGGTTTTCCGCCCAGACGTTGGACTGTATCGCGAATCAGGGTTGAACATTTAACGTCATAAACAAACTGACATGCTTTTGTACCGTTCATACAAATTTCTGCGAATAAACAGAGAAGCTGATCAGCACTAATAATGACACCCTGTTCATTCACCAGTACCAACCGATCCCCATCACCATCTAGGGCAATACCCAGATCTGCCTGCTGTTGCATGACGACCTGACGTAAGGTTTGTAAATGTGCTTCCTGAGAAGGATCAGGCGCATGATCCGGAAAATGCCCATTGGCTTCACAACGTAAGGCAGTAACTTCACAACCTAGTTTTTGCAGTACCAAGTTGGCACAACGTCCTGCCGAACCGTTCAGACCATCCAATACCACTTTAAATGGGCGCTTCAGCTGAATATCTTCAAGCATTCCCTGCTGATATTGCAGACAAAATTCGGGAATAATTTGGTGAGGCAAATCATTCACGCACGATAAAGAACTATTTACATGAAGTTTTGCTTTTTGTGCGACCTGCTGAATCATCTCGGGACAAGGCGGCTCCCCTGCAATAATCCATTTAATTCCATTATCTTCTCTAGGATTATGGCTGGCCGTGACCATCACACCATTACCATCAAACTGACGCGCTGTGTAATACAACATCGGACTGGAACAACAGCCGATAATGGCAGCTTCAATAGCATAGTCCTGAAAAATACGACGAATGGTTTCAGCAAAAGCCGGACTGCTGATTCGGGCATCATAGCCAATCGCAACCCGAGTCTGCCCCGCAGTTTGATATTGCTGAGCCAGACCATGCGCAATAGCATCAATCACACCTGTACTGAGTAAACTGACTTTACCCCGGATATCGTAGGCACGAAAAATGTGAGCCGGAAAGGGTTGATTCATGGATCCCATAATCTGTTCTTTTCAATATTGAATATAAGGAGATAAAATAATGATTAAGCAATCATCATGACTTTAAACATTTGTTTTTGTTTTAAGACTCTGTATTTTTATATGAAATGAATGTGACAATCAATTATAAAAGTATAATTCTTAATCTTTTATGTATTTAATTTGTACAAATAGTAAAATAAATAAATCTAACTAAAAACGACTTCTTGCATTATTTATTACCTATTTTCTTAAATTCTAAGTGATTGTATTTTTCTTTTTAAATGATACTAAAAATTTATTTAAATATTTTTCATTAAAAATAAAATTCAAGAATAAAGTTTATTAAATAAACCTATTATTTTTTATTATTTCTATGATTCTAACTACAAAAAAATGACTTAACTCAGAACATCCAAGTTAAGTCATCCTTTAATTTTAGTTTTTACCAGTATGACCGAAACCACCTGCGCCACGCTCGGTTGCTTCAAATTCATTCACCAGATCAAACTCAGCCTGTACCACAGGGACTAATACATATTGGGCTAAACGCTCACCAGGTTCCAAGCTAAATGCAGTTTGACTACGGTTCCATACAGAGACCATCAGCTCGCCTTGGTAATCCGAATCGATCAGGCCAACCAGGTTACCTAAAACGATCCCATGTTTATGACCTAAACCAGAACGTGGCAAGATCAAGCCAGCAAATGCTGGATCTTCAATATAAATTGCCAAACCAGTTTTTACTAAAACTGTTTGACCTGGTTCAATTACAGTCGTTTCGTTGACACATGCACGAAGATCGAGTCCTGCTGAGCCAGTCGTTGCATAAGTCGGCAATGGCCATTCCTGGCCCAGACGTGAATCAAGGACTTTCACCTGAACTTTCATGTATTTATTCCTGTTGTTTAATATCAAAAAATTTAAAGAATCAAAATCGTAGCGTTCTGTTACTTTTACCGTTTAATCAAGGCACGTAAATTATCCAGATAATGCTGAGCCTGCTGTTTTGGATCAATATTGCCTGCAAGTTTTTTCTTACGACCTAACCACTCCAGTTCATCTTCTGGCAGCTCATCCAGGAAGCGGCTTGGGGTCATCTGCTTCATCTGTCCACCCGCCTTACGCTGTTCCGCTAAGGTAATAGTCAAGCCCTGACGCGCACGGGTAATCCCCACGTACATTAGACGGCGCTCTTCTTCAACTGTTTCCGCAGCAATCGAGTTTTTATGCGGCAGAATTTCTTCTTCCAGTCCGATTAAGTAGACATAAGGAAATTCTAGTCCTTTAGAAGCATGTAAGGTCAGAAGGTTGACCTTATCCGTATCTTCCTCTTCCTGCTGCTGTTCCAGCATATCGAGGAGCACCATCTTACGAATGACACTTTCGATATTTTTCTCATCAACATCTTCTGCACGATTGATTAGGCTCTGAATACTGCTATACAGCACTTCAATATTATCGAGCTTGGTTTTTTCCTGTGCCGGCGTCGCTGCGGATTCCTTGATATAGTCGATATAACCTGCTTCGACCATCATCTGACGGATAATCGGTACAGGTTCATCGTCTTCCAGCAAGTTGCGGGTAAAGTTATTAATGAAATCTGAAAATTCTGCTAGTTGTGTCGTTGCTTTCTTTGGAATGACCATAGTTAAACGCTGATCGCCTGCTGCTGACAGTAGAGACAGATTATTTTCCTGGGCAAACAGACCGAGTTTTTCCAGCGTCACCGGGCCAATGGCACGTTTCGGTGTGTTAATAATCCGCAGGAAAGCGCTGTCATCTTCCGGGTTAATGATCAGACGCAGGTAACTCATAATGTCCTTGATCTCTGCACGCGCAAAGAAAGACTGACCGCCAGAGAGCTTGTAAGGAATCTGCATCTGGCGCAGCTGAGTTTCCAGAATACGTGCCTGGAAATTACCACGGTACAGAATCGCGTAATCTTTCCAGTTTTTACCATTCATCAGCTTATGCGTGATCAGGTCTTTCACTACGCGTTCTGCTTCATCATCATCATTACGACAAGTGATGACCCGAATCACTTCACCGTGACCTTTATCTGACCAGAGCTTTTTATCAAAGATATGCGGGTTGTTGCCAATTACGGTATTGGCAGCTTTTAGAATACGGCTAGTGGAACGATAGTTCTGTTCCAGCTTGATCACTTTCAGATTCGGGAAATCCTGTTGTAAAAGCGCCATATTTTCAGGTTTAGCACCACGCCAGGCGTAAATCGACTGATCATCATCCCCTACAGCGGTGAACTGCCCCATGACCCCGACCAGTAATTTCACCAGAATATACTGTGCCGTATTGGTATCCTGATATTCATCGACCAGCAAATAACGTACACGGTTCTGCCATTTATCCCGAACTTCAGCATTTTCCTGTAACAGACGCGTTGGCATCACAATCAGGTCATCAAAATCGACGGCATTATAGGCACGCAGATTTCGCTCATAAAGTTGGTATAAATGCGCGAACTGAACATCTTCTGGCGTTTCACAGGTGGTATGTGCTTGCTCTGGTGGAATCAGATCGTTTTTCCAGTCCGAAATCATCTTCATCGCTTT
Organism: Acinetobacter sp. UBA3025; assembly: GCF_002367915.1. Lineage (NCBI taxonomy): Bacteria > Pseudomonadati > Pseudomonadota > Gammaproteobacteria > Moraxellales > Moraxellaceae > Acinetobacter > Acinetobacter sp. UBA3025. Next base: position 1,604 of record NZ_DFDO01000100.1, on the reverse strand, counting down.
GGCAATCAATTCTTTGCTTTCAGCACCCGACAAGTTATCGCGATGCATCAGATCCATCAGAATCCGCTTACAGTCATCGGCATCCAGAATCGAGAAATTATTTTTTAGCGGTGTGTGTTTGAGTTCTAAACGCAGCAGATTCAGACCAAAAGTATGGAAGGTCGAGACTGAAAGGCCTTTGGCTTCTTCTCGGGTCAGCAATTTGGTGACACGCTCTTTCATCTCACGTGCCGCCTTGTTGGTAAAGGTCATGGCCGTAATCCGGTGAGCCGGAATCCCGCAATGCTTGACCAAGTACGCGATTTTTCTTGTAATTACCGAGGTCTTGCCTGAACCCGCTCCGGCAAGTACTAACAAGGGTCCTTGAGTATATTTCATGGCTTCAAGTTGCTTGTCATTTAACTGACTGGCGAGTGACATATGGCTTCCTCTTCTAGATTCGGCTCCGATTATAGTCATCTCATGCCCAGATGCCTAATTGAAAATTCATTTTCCTGCGTCATCTTTCAGACATAAAAAAAACCACCCGAAGGTGGTTTTTCTACAAAATCAGTGATTACTGAACAGCATATACTGCAATTTCAACACGACGGTTTTGTTCTTTACCCGCTGCAGTTGAGTTATCTGCGATCGGGTTCGCTGAACCAAGACCTTGTGCATTGATACGAGTACGTGCTACGCCTTGACCAGCAAGGTAGTTCGCAACAGATTGTGCACGTGCTTGAGACAATGGAATGTTGATTGAGTCATTACCAGTGCTGTCTGTATAACCAGTTACCAAGATACCGCTTTGGCTGTCTTCAGTCAGAACTTGGGCAACTTTATTCAATGTTGCATAGAAGTTTGGTTTGATGTTTGACTTGTTAGTGTCAAATGTAATCGCACCAGGCATTACCAAGTTGATTGAACCGTCTGGATTACGGTTTACATCTACACCAGTACCCGCAGTCGCTTGACGTAATTTTTTCTCTTTATTGTCAAGGTAAACACCCGCTGCACCACCAAGTACTGCACCAATTGAAGCTGCACGGTTGTTTTGACGGCTAGTATTGGCATTACTTTTAGAAATACCATAACCTGCAGCAGCACCAATTACTGTACCCAAAGCTGTTTTGTCGTACTCAACACCACCCAGGTTATTGCCAGTAGTTTGACAACCTGTAAGTGCTACTGCCCCTGCTACAGCTGCTGAAATTAATAGTGCACGCATTGCATGCCTCCTTTGTAGTGTAATTTGTATCTTAGGCCAGATAATGATTTAAAAATAATGGGATAACCATTGAATTTTTGTTAATAATAAATCTTTTAGTAATATTTTATAATGTTTATGTGTAACCAATTTCCTGAATTTCATCATAGTTTCTTCATAGTTTAACGATCGGACTTTTCTATTCGCTCAACTCCCTCTATATTGTTCAAAATGTGATGAAATTTAGACGATTATTCTCTGGGACTGTTTTTATATGTCATCTAAAAGCAAGCAACAAACGACTTTAAAAAAACTTACCCGTGGCCTCACGGTGACATCTGTCATGACTGGCAGTACTTTTTTTCATGGACCACCCGTACTGGCTTTGGGGCTGACCAAACTTTTTAAGAAATCT
>NZ_DFDO01000108.1:0-6842 GCF_002367915.1 Acinetobacter sp. UBA3025 | reverse complement strand
TATAAATAAAAACCACGCCGTAGCGTGGTTTTTTTGACTGAGGTCAATTATTTGACATGGAGCTTGTTAAATAGCGCCTGACTTGTGCTTTCTATAGATTGAGGAATCGCTAAGGCTGCCACGAAGCGGTCTGGACGCAGGATGACGATAGAGTCCTTGGTCTTGCCGAACTAGGTACGAATGTCCGTACCGATATCACCAATGGTGATCACCTCTTCGTATTGCTTACGATGTTGATTAGACAATTGAACTGTAGGAATAATCTGGATAAATTTTACGCCAAGTTTTTTCCACTGTTGTATCGTTTGCTTGCTTAAGCCCCATTTCGGATCCACCCCCCAGGCAATGATGGCAAAGTCATTGCCAATCACTTCATCCAGCAATACAGTTTCATCAGACTCCAGTTTCACCTGCGGCTGAATGAACATCTTGCCGACTGGAGAGTCTTTCTGAGTATTGGCCAGCAGGGCACCATCATGATACTTCGGCATAGGCTTAAAGCGCATTTCCAGCAGGTACTGTTTGATTGGCTTGATATAGTTCAATGCGTAAGCAATACCGTCACGAACAAAGCCTTGCCATTTTTTTGGTGGAGCAAGGACGTGGCCTGCCATGACTGAAAGATCGATCATCGCCTTGGCATGATCCTTACGTTCTACCTGGTAAGAGTCCAGTAATTCATGGCTTGCTTTACCCTGGATCACCAATGCAACTTTCCAGGCCAGGTTAAAGGCATCACGCATACCGCTGTTATAGCCTTGGCCTTGCCATACCGGCATGATGTGTGCAGCATCACCAGCAAGCAGAATACGGTCAGCACGGAACTTATCTGCAATACGTGCATTGTGGGTATAGACACGTTGACGAATCACTTCGATTCCATCGGTATTCGGTAAAACTTTAGATAGTAGTTTGGCAATATTTTCTGGTTTGCTGAGTTCTTCCTGAGTTTCGCCTGGCATGACCATGAATTCGAAGCGGCGAATGCCATGCGGCAGGGCAGCTGATACATAAGGACGCACCGGGTCACAGCATAGATAAATATGTGGGGTTGCCAATGGGTCATTATCGATATCAATCACGATCCACTGGTTTGGCGCAGTTTCACCTTCGAATGGAATGTTGAGGGTACGGCGTACATAAGAGTTTCCACCATCACAGGCAATCAGGTATTGCGCACGAATGGTTTCTAAGCTGCCATTTTTAGTCTGAACATTTAAAGTTACACCCTCAGCATCCTGGCTGAAATGTGTCAGATGGCGAGAGAAAAGTACTTCAGTTTTTTTATATTGTTTGAGGCCTTCTAGCAGAACGTTATCTACTTGTGGCTGAATGAAAGCATTACGGCGGGAGAAACCAAATTCACGAGTCAGTGGCTGAATGTCTGCGAAGCAACGGCCTTTGGGTGTCAGGAAGCGCATGGCATGATTCGGGGTAGTATGCGGCAAGACCTGATCAACCAGTCCCAAAGATTGAATGGTACGCAAGGATTCATCATCAATGCCGATGGCACGCGGATAATCGATCAGACTATTTAGCTGTTCAACCACAGTGACCTGTACACCCTGTTTGCTTAAATAGTTGGCAATTGTTAAACCTACCGGGCCGGCCCCCAAAATCGCCACTTCAGTGGTGTAATTTGTATTGCTCATCGCGAATGTCCATTCCATCAATTCAGGATTGAGACTATTAAGGAACAATCAATAGCGCTAAACAAGCTAGTCCATAGTAGGTCATGTCTATCAAAAAGATTTAGTTGAAGAGAATTTTATTTTAATAAGTTATTGATAATAAATAATAATATTTAAATTTATTCATAAGATGAATGAATCCTATGATCATTTCTGGCTATAGTGAATAGCCTATAAGGTATAAAAAAGCTGAATCACGCAGTTGCATGATTCAGCCTTAGTCTACATCCGGCAGCATAGGTCAAACCTACTGGAGATTTACTGCACGAGATGTTGCTTTAAACCTGATTAACGAGTCGATGTCGACTTAGTCGTTTTTTTACCATCTTTGTCTTCTGTAGCAGCTTCAGACGCAGCAGGCTGGTCAGCAGGTCCAGCTGTGGTTACATTTGGATTTGGGTTATTCGTTGCAGGAAGTTCCTGAGTTGTCACAGTGACTTTCTGTTCCTCAGTGGTCTTCGTGTCAGTGGTGTTGTTTGCTGCAAAACTGGTAGCTGCGGCTGCAGTAAGCGTTGTTGCAAGTAAGATTTGTGCATATTTCATGTTGAGCATCCTTTTTATTACATTTATAAACTGCCGAATGACCATCACATCAATCCGGCAGGAATTCATCCTAAGCATGAAAATTTTATGGAGCAAAGCAATTAATAAAAGCCGCACGAAGCTGTTAACCAAGCAAATACAATCATTGGAAATTTGTTTTCTTCTGTTAAATGTATAAGAAATTGTTAGCTGGAAATGTGTGTAAATATTTCAAATATAGCGTTTAAGTGAACTAGTTAACGGTTAAAAAGTACTTACTACAGACTGTTATTTTTATTTGAACCGAGATAAATAGAATCTAATCATCCAAGAATGAACATTTTTGCAAGAGTCCAGTGTTCTATAATAGTCAGGTTTACTCATTCTAATTCTATCTTTGAGAGAATCAATTTTGAAAGTTCTTGCCGCTCAGCAGCCTATTCCTGTACACATCATTTCCGGATTCTTGGGTGCTGGTAAAACCACTTTATTAAAATATTTACTGAGCCAGAAACCGGAGCAAGAAGTCTGGGCTGTGCTGATGAATGAGTTTGGTCAGATTGGCGTCGACCAGCAATTACTGCCTCAGGATCAGGGCTATGCAGTGAAAGAATTGCTGGGCGGCTGTTTATGTTGTAGCAGTCAGTTGCCAATGCAGATTGCTTTATCCCGGCTATTGTCAGAAACCAAACCGGACCGGCTATTTGTTGAACCTACAGGACTCGGACATCCCGGGCAACTGCTGGAACAGCTCACCGAACCGCATTGGCAGAGTCATTTGAAAATGCAGGCTCTGGTCACGGTAGTCGATGGTTCACGTTTACATGATCGGGACTGGACGCATCAGAACCTGTATGCGGATCAGCTGAAAGTTGCCAATATCGTGGTTATTTCCCATGCTGACTTGATGACTGAAACTGATCATGCTGCTTTAACTGAACTCAAGGCTGAGTATCAGCCATATGCCCAGCACTGGCTGATGATAGAAAACGGACAGCTGGATATTGAGCAAATCAAACAGGATTATCAGGGTGCTTCACGTCAGATCCAGCCACTGCTCAAGCAACAGCGCCAAGTGTTGGGAGAGGTGCCGGCTATCGTACATCAGTTGCCTTATCATTATGTAGAAAGTGCACAAGGCTATCAGGTGGCAGGTTGGAAATTGCCAAAACGCTGGCAATTTGATTTTTATGATCTGCTGGATTTGCTTTGTGAGCAGCAGGACTGGCTCAGAATCAAAGGGATTTTTAATACTAATCAGGGCTGGAAAAGCTTTAATTTCAATCCTGATCAGTTTAATTATCAGTCTGCTGAAGAAGGCATTGATAACCGGGTAGAAGTGATTTACCAGACCTCACGTGACTGGCTGGAATTTGAAACCGCCTTAATGCAATGCCGGATTGATCAGGAAAAATAGCTTCAAATCTGCGCAGAGAAAATAGCTGGATAAGACGAAATCTGTCCAGCAAAAATGCAATAAATCTTATATGCTAGGCGCCAAATTTGAGGATTATGTTATGGCGTTAAAAGCGACAATTTATAAGGCAGATTTGAATGTTGCCGATATGGATACCCATCGTTATGAAGACTATCAGTTGACGATGGCGCTGCATCCTTCGGAAACCATTGAACGTCTGATGGTACGTATTCTGGCTTATGCACGTTTTGCTGGCGAGGCACTTGAATTTACCAAAGACCTGTTTGAGACTGATGAGCCAGCGTTGTGGGAAAAAGACCTGACTGGCCAATTATTGAAATGGATCGAAGTGGGTTGTCCTGACGAAGATAAAGTCAAAAAAGCCAGCGCACGTTGCAAACAGGTCGCAGTAGTTGCTTATGGTTCTTCAGTTGATGAATGGTATAAACGTAATTCCAAACTGAAAACGCTGTCGAATGTTGAGGTCTGGAAAATTTCAACTGCCAGCACTGAAGCGGTACAACAGTTATGCGAACGTACCATGCAGCTGCAACTAAATGTTATGGATGGTGAGTGGACCTTGATCGGTGATCAGGCCCAAGCTGTAATTGAATGGGAACAGTTACAATAACAGCCAATAAGGATGCAAGTCTCGGCTTGTATCCTGATTCAGAAATTGCGTATACCTGACAATAATAAAAATGAAACAGGGATAAATATATGCATCCGGATCTTTATCGTTTGCTCATTGCCCTCGGTATTGGTGCAATTATTGGTGCAGAACGCGAATATCGCAGTAAGTCTGCCGGTTTGCGAACCATGATCATGGTCAGTCTGAGTTCCTGCTTGTTCACGATTATGTCGATAAAAATTGGTCTGGATAGTCAGGACCGGATTGCAGCCAATATCCTTACTGGCTTGGGCTTTGTTGGTGCGGGAGTTATCTTTAAAGATGAAAACCGGATTTCAGGCATTACGACAGCGACGACCATCTGGATGACAGCAGCATTAGGGATGGCAGCTGGTGCAGGCTATGAATGGCTAAGTCTGTTTGCTACTTTCATTGTATTAATTGTGCTGATTTTCCTGATCTATGTCCAAGAGGGAATAGAAACTTTAAGTCAGGCACGTACCTACCGAATTATCTGTCCTTATCAACGTAAAACCTTAGAGCAATACGAAGAATTATTTAAAACTTATAATATGAAAGTAGTTCGCAGTGTGCAGCATAAAACGGAACATCGTATTAGTGGACGCTGGATTTTAATTGGCTCCGCCGAAAATCATAAAAAATTGACTAACTATTTACTGAATGATTCAAATATCCAGGAACTCAGCTTTTAAACCTTAAACCTTAAAGCTAAAGGAATTCTGCCTAATCCCGTTTATACTATGCGTATTTGCCAGAGAAAGGATATTGGTCATGACCAAAGAGCTAGAAATTATTGATTTGAAAGTGGGTGAAGGTAAAGAAGCGGTTAAGGGCGCACTTATTACGACTCACTATACTGGCTGGCTAGAAGATGGCACCAAGTTTGACTCATCACTGGATCGTGGTAACTATTTTGAAACCGTGATTGGCACTGGCCGTGTGATCAAGGGCTGGGATCAAGGGATTATCGGTATGAAAGTGGGCGGTAAGCGTAAACTAATTGTGCCTGCTCATTTGGCTTATGGTGAACGTAAGATGGGGAATATCATCCCGGCCAATTCAAACCTGATTTTTGAAATCGAACTGTATGATGTTAAAACACGTGATTAATTTACTGCAATAAGCTTCATTCATTGTGATGAATGAATCCTGATCGGGTGAAGTCATAGCAATATGGACTTCATCCGATGAACTACAAAAAAAGCTTTGCACTCCCTGCTATTCGACGTAGATTATAAGAAGAATAAAGCACTTTTCAGGAAAATACTGTCTTTGCAAAACGTGATAAGGAATGTCTATTCTGTAATATTGATTTGGAGCATTAGCTGGGTCCTATTAGTGACAATTCCAGTTTTCGCCCAGGCATCTCTTGAATCTTCCTCTGTCACACAGCACAGTCAGTTGCGTATTTCCGAAATTCACTTTACTGAAGATCATATTAGCCAATTACCCCAGAATTGGCAGTTTTACCCAAACCAGTTTATTACTGAACCCAGTTCCGTACTTACTCCGCAAGAGGTTCAATTACCTGCATCATTTAAAGATCTGACCGGTTCTAATATTGGCTATGGAACTTTTATCGGGCATTTCAAAATTCCATCAGAATTTATCGGACGTCGGATCGCTGTGCATATTCCGGCTGAATATGGCGCCTATCGAATCTATATCGATGGCAAATTTATTCTGCGGCATGGGGAAATTGCGAAATCAGCAGAAGAGCAGAGAAATGAAAGAGCACCTCGAATCGGTTATTTTGTTCCTGAGAGTGAATATTTCACCATGAGTATTCAGGCTTCAAACTATACCCATCTGCATGGCGGGATTGAGCAGCCTATACGCATTGGTACTGCTGGAACTATTAACCGTCAGTATCAGCAGCTTATGATGAGTATCAGTATGGTCTGTGGACTGGTGCTTGGGGTGGGCTTTTTCACGATTCTATTTTCGATGTTCAGGGGTTCAACCGAACGCAATAGCAAAAGTATTTTTATCTTTGGCCTGTTCATTATTTTTCTGGCCCTGCATAACTTTTTTGCAGCGCCGTATGCCTATTCGATCGTGACTAAGCTCGGTTGGCTATGGGGAACACGCCTGGAATATCTGTTCACTTTCCTGGCGATTCTATTTTTCCTCAGTTATATGTACCTGTTTAATCAGCGCTATTTACATCGACTTATTTATAGTGTTGCCGCAGGACTTTTACTACTGAACTGTGTCGTAACTTTGTTGACCGATCCGGAAACTTTTCAACGTCTGGCCTTGTATAGCGCGATTTTCGGGATAGTCGTGGTGGCCAATTTTATCTATGGCTTTTATCAGACTTTGCATCATAAAGACAATTATTCGCGCTTAACTCTCTATGCAGTCATTTTTCTATGCCTGACTTTTATAAATGACTATTTATTGCTGATCAATGTGATTGAAAGTGTGCATCTGTCTTTTATCTCGACCAGTCTGTATGCCGTGATCATTATGTTTCAGCAGTCGCAAAATTATGCCCATCAAACCTATGCGACAGAGCAGCTGAATATGAATCTGAAAGAGTTAAATAATTCACTCG
>NZ_DFDO01000002.1:0-4144 GCF_002367915.1 Acinetobacter sp. UBA3025 | reverse complement strand
TGGTCGTCCATTTGCTTATGTTAATATTCTGGAAAACCCGGATATTCGTGCAACTCTGCCACAAATTGCGAACTGGCCGACATTCCCACAACTTTGGATCAATGGTGAATTGATCGGTGGTAGTGACATCATGCTCGAAATGTTCCAAAAAGGTGAATTACAGCCTTTAGTAGAGCAATACAGTCCAGCACCTGAAACTTAATCCTTGGATTAAACTGATAGCTGTGAAAAAGCGCTTCCGAGAGAAGCGCTTTTTTTATGGGTGAATAGTGAGGCAGGGGGCAGAATTAATCTTCTGCCTGCTGACCCTCAGATTTTTCTAGTTCTTTTGATTCAGCAACCAAGGCCTCAGCTAAGGTATCTGGATCGGTCAGAACTTCCTTTATAGGCGCCTTATCTTTTTTCTTTTTCTTCTTTTTTTTCTTTTTCTTAGGTTCTTCCTCAAACTCGGCACCATCTTCAATGGCTTGCCAGTATTCGAGTTGTTCCATCACAGCAGCAAAGATCGAGTTTTTGCTATAACGACCTTTCTTGTCCATAGTCCCGACCGGACGTGCCATCAGGATTTCCAAAGCCTGCGCGATATTATCAATGGCATGAATATGGAATTGACCATCTTCGACTGCAGCAATGACATCTTTACGTAACATCAGATGCTGCATATTTTGTCGTGGAATAATCACACCCTGCTTACCTGTCAGGCCTTGCAACTTACAGGCATCGAAGAAACCTTCAATCTTCGCATTGACACCACCAATCGGTTGTACTTGACCAAGCTGGTTCATAGAACCGGTAATCGCCCAGGACTGGTCGATCGGTAACTGACTAATCGCAGAAATCAGCGCTGAAAGTTCAGCAACTGTCGCGCTGTCACCATCCACCTGACCATAGCTTTGTTCGAAAGCTAAAGCGGCAGAGAAGTGCAGGGTCTGTTCACGACCAAAATGGGCTTTTAGAAAGGAGGCCATCAATAGCACGCCCTTAGCATGCAAAGAACCGCCAAGTTCTACACTACGTTCGATATCCAGAATATCACCGCCACCTTGATATACAGAAGCAGTTAAGCGTGAAGGTAGACCAAATTCAACATCTGCATAATGAATCACAGACAGCGCATTGATTTGGCCTAGACGATGACCGCGAGTTTCAATCAGTTGAGTGCCACGGGTCAGATCTTGCCAGAATAGCTCACGTAAATAGCCTAAGCGATATTTACGATGATCCAGTGCGGTATTGATATGCTTTTCTGACACCATCTTATCACCCGCTTCGAATGCATGATGATGCGCTTCACGAATCAGGTCGCCCAGCGTTAATGCATGTAGTGACAGGGAACTCTGATCTTCAGCCTGACGGCTTGAGTCGGTCAGCAGAGCAGATAATGCAGAACGGTCAAATGGTAATAATTTATCTGATTGCACATAGTCAGCAATGAGCTGCATATAGGCTTGCTCATTTTCATCATTACGTTGCAAGGTATCGGTAAAATCAGCACGGATTTTAAAGATACTGCCTAGTTCTGGTTCAAGTTCCAGAATTTCATAATAAATTTCTGGCTCTGCCAGCAGCACCACTTTGATATTCAGCGGAATAGAAGCTGGTTCAATGGAAATGCTACCGGTGAGAGTCAGCATATGCTCTAAAGATGAAAGCTTGAGATGCCCAGATTTCAGGGCACGTTTCAGACCTTGCCATGCATATGGCTGTTCCAGTAATTGTTCAGCTTCAAGCATCAGGAAACCGCCATTGGCATTATGCAAGGAGCCGGGACGGATCAGTGTGAAATCTGTAGTAATCGTACCATTTTGGGTCAACTGTTCCACATGACCCAATAGATTGTAATGCGTCGGGAAATCTTCAAAAATAACGGGTGCACCGCTATTTGGCTTATGGGTGACAATCACATTGGCCTGGAAGCGCGCTGGTACGCGGCTAAACTGGGCAGGGGTAAAATCGTCTTCTTCCTGTTCCAGTACAATTTCAACATTATTAATAATGTCTTCAGCATATTGCTTCAGATATTGTTCCAGACCTTCGACATGCTTGAATTTAGTCAGCATCTGCTCAACGCGTGGCATGACTACCTGTTTAGCGATATCACGGTTCAATACTTGAACACGGTCACGCGCATCATCTTCCAGGTCACCCAAATGAAGTCCCAGGCGTTCCAGTTTCTTGTCCATGTAACGCATGTTAGAAGCAATCTCAGCACGATCTTTATTGCTTAAAGCATTCAGATCTTCCTGAGACATTTCCTGTACTTTGTCATCTTTCAGATGAATTGGCACAAAACAATGTTCATCATTGCGGGAAATCAGTTTCAGATCGAGTTCTTCACCTTCACGGGTCAGTTCAATCAGTGCGAGTTGCTGTTCATCACCCGTTTCCTGGCGAATCATTTCAATCCGGTTGTGATAGCTTTCCGCAGTAAAACGGCGTTCCAGCTGTTTTAGAATGGATTGCCAGCTTTGATGCAGCATCGTCTGAAACTTGGGCCCCTGACCGGCTGGGAATTCCAGTGCGATAGGCTGACGAGGATTCTGAAAATTATTGACATAAACCCAGTCATTAGGCGTTTGCATGGTTTTGGCATGTTGCTGCAACAAACGCTTCACCATAGTGCGTTTGCCGAGTCCTGCTGTACCCACGGCAAAGATGTTATAGCCTGAATATGGCAGGGCAATACCGGCTTCAACCGAAGCACGGGCACGGTCCTGGCCTAGAAAATTATTTAAAGGCTTGATTCGCTTGGTCGATGCCGGGATTTTATCCGGATCGGCAATACGCGTCAGTTGTGCCGGTTTCAGGCATGTCTTTTCAAGGGTTGGTGTAATTTCGCTTTGTTCAAAGGCTGAGATAAGTAGGTCGGAGCTGATGTTTTGTTGAGATATAGTTGTATTACTTGAAATTGAAGAATGAATTTGATCGAGTCTCTGAGTCACTGTTGAAAGTCCAAAACGAAATATGACGTGGATAAGGTTTAAGGTATACAGATTTACTTGAAAAATTCAAGCCAACATGTCAGTTTTGCCACAAAATAAAAAATCGGGCATGCGAGAAATATATAAATTTTGTTGAAAGATACGTTATTAAAGGATTGAATAGCAGCAATTGGTTTTCGTGGAAAATAACAAGGCAATGACAACACAAACGACGGGTTGGAAATCCGCATTTACAGCATTTCTGGATCGACGTGCCCTGATCATGCTGTTTCTCGGATTTTCAGCTGGTGTCCCGATTCTTTTGATCTTTTCCAGTTTGTCTTTATGGCTTGGTGAAGCCGGAATCAGTAAAAGTGCGGTGACTTTTTTCAGCTGGGCTGCACTGGGCTATTCATTCAAGTTCGTCTGGGCGCCACTCATCGATGAATTACCTGTCCCATTTTTGACTAAAGCTTTGGGTAGGCGAAGAGCCTGGCTATTGATTGCTCAGATCCTGATTGTAACTGCGATTTCAATTATGGCTTTTTCAGATCCGGCATTGGGGCAGGCACATTTACAGCAGATGGCATTGGGTGCAGTACTGCTAGGGTTCTCGGCGGCAACACAGGATATTGTCATTGATGCTTACCGTATCGAGCTGGCCGAAACCCAGATGCAGACCGTGCTGGCATCCACCTATAATGCGGGTTACCGGATCGGGATGATTGTGGCTGGGGCTGGGGCTCTGTTTCTGGCGGCGTATTTAGGTACGGCCAAAGGCAACTATATTTATGATGCCTGGAAATGGACTTATCTGGCGATGGCAGCGGTTATGCTGGTCGGGATTATTACCACACTGGTCATCCGTGAGCCTCAAGTGGATCGGGCACGTAAAGATTATCAGCGCAGTGATTATTTCCGTCTCGTCGGCGTGTTTTTTGTGGCAGTTATCAGCTTTGTTCTGAGCTATGTCTATTCCGGTGACTTGGTATCTAGTATCACTGCACAGTGGGCAATTCAGGATACTTTTGCCTTGTTCTGTTTTGAGGCTTTACGCTTTATCGGTTCAGGTGCTGTCGCTTTCGGTGTGGGTACGATTCTGGTCAAAATGGGTGCTGTGAATAAGCAAATGGCATTCGAAACCTGGGTCAATCCCGTAGCAGATTTCTTTGATCGCTATGGTTTAAAACTGGCTTTGGTGTTGTTATTACTGATCGGTTTTT
>NZ_DFDO01000300.1:0-5329 GCF_002367915.1 Acinetobacter sp. UBA3025 | reverse complement strand
CTGTACCTAAAACAAGGACACGTTCATTTTCAAGGTTTAAAGACTTGATGAATTGACCTACAGCACGGCCTAAAGCGATCGTACGCTTAGTCGTTGGCATTGGTGCTGCAGCACCATTAATGAAAATTGGAATCGTTGGATAACGATCAAGTTTGCCTTCACACAGGAAGTGCAATGGCTGAGTCACGCCATGGTCGGCTTGCATACGGTAAGAATACGCAACGTCCACGCCCTCATCGAGTACACGACGAACCAAGCCCAAAGCTTTGTCTTCTGGCACATCGATATGGTCGTTGTCTTTACCGTAGTCCCAGTCACCTGCTGCTTTTGCACGGATACCCACGCAGAAACTTGGCATCAGGTCATAGAAGAAACCATTGAAATGGTCAGGACCAAAGGTAATGATCAGGGTTGGGTCGTAAGCTTTTACTTCAGCAGACAGTTTTTCAAACGCTTCACGAACAGCCTGTTCTTTGCGTTTTTCCTGCGGTGAAGCAAATTCCATTAAAGGACTGTGCGATGCACAAATAAGTTTAACGGCCATGAGAGACTCCTTAAAAGGAAGGCAGCCTTAGAACAGGCTGCCGAAAAGTCCATTTCAGACTAGATTTTTATTCGTCAAAGAAACCGGCACGTGGCTGACGTAGACCACGAATCCCCAGACCGCATTCTGCATTGATCAGAACACCAGTCAAAGGACGGTTATTTTGACGAGATGCCAAGAGCACATATGAACCAGTCATATCTTCCGGCTCAGGTAAGAAATTCAGTGGCATGCCACGTGCGATTTTCTCAGGATCACGTGCATCGAGCAGGCCAAGATTTTCCTGACCCAAAGATGCAGCACCTTTGATATTCACATTCATACCTGATGGCGCAACGGCATTGACTCGGACTTTAGGTGCAAGTTCATAAGCCAGTTCTTTCATAATGCCTACACCGGCATGTTTTGATGCAGTGTAAACCGGACCGCCACCTGCAGAATAAAGTGCAGAATTTGACAGTGTGAAAATGATCGAACCTTCAGATTTCACGAGCTCATCAAGTGCAGCTTTGGCACCCAAGATCAGAGATTTGGTATTAATCCCCATAATCTCATCAAAGGCTTTTTCCAGCTGCTCACCTGAAGTATTGACGATATCGGCATAGTGATCCCAGATACCGGCATTACCCACGAAACAGTCGAGTTTACCGTAACGCTCTACAGTCGCTTTAACAGCGCGGACGTTGTCTTCATAGCTGGCCACATCACCTGCGATTGCCAGCACGCGGTCACCAAAATGTGCGTTCAGTGCATCGACTTTAGACTGTGAACGTTGAAGAACGGCCACTTGTGCGCCCTCTTCCAGGAAACGTTCTACCAGTGCCCAACCGAGACCTGAACCACCACCCGTGATCAGTGCAACTTCGCCTTGTAGCCAACCCATGATTACTCTCCTGCCATCTCTACGTATAACGCACCATCTTCAAGTACAACTGGGAATGTTTGAATTGGGTCAGTTGCTGGTAAGCAAAGTGCCTGACCTGTTTTCAAACAGAAGCGAGCTGCGTGAAGTGGACATTCCACTGTACCATCGTCTTCAAGGTAGCCTTCAGACATAGAAGCATTACCGTGTGAACAGCGGTCGTTCATTGCGAAGAATTCGCCACCGTTGTTGAATACTGCAAGCGCTTCGATACCGTTTACGCCGCAATCCACTTTTAACGCTTCGCCTTCGTCTAATTCGTCAACTTGGCAAACAAAAATCTTATTCATTAGAAGAACACACTCAGGTTATGTGAGTTATAGGTAACTTGGTCAAGGGTGATCTTACGGTTGAAGATCTGGAAGCCCAGGCCGCCTTCAACTTTGCGGATCTTGTCATGACGTTTACCACAGTAAATCGTAACGTCTTTCTCTTTCTGGGTACGGTACAGAAGGTATGTCACGTACACATCGTATTCGCCTTCAACTTGAGTCGGCTCAACAATCACGTTGCTCACCATGTGAGTGGTACGTGATGGAGGTTCTTCAGCCCAAGCCATACCAGTTTCCAGACGTGCAACACGACGTTCCAGAAGATCTTTCGTATCGTTGAATACCCAGGTAGTAGGTGGTTCAACTGAACGACGACGGTCACGCGTTTGAGCGTTTGGTGTAGTACGTAGCGTGTAAGAAATATCTTCAGCTAGCGTGTCTAACCACTCGCGGAATTTCCAGTCATCAAGAAGCTTGGCTTCTTGATACAGGAACTGACTAATTTGGTGATGAAGTTCTAAACTGATTTGACTCATTTCATAAGCTCCTTCTCATATTCGTCAGCCGCAGCTTCAACGTCTTCCCATTTTTCATGAATCAATAAATCTGCCCAACGGCGGTACATACCACGTGCTGCAGTTTCAGAGAAAATATAGTTAGTGATACCCGGGATACCATCTTCACGTACTTTCTCGTTACCTTTACCCATTTCCATAATGAGTTTGTTTTGACGCGCTTTGTAACCACGTAAAACTTTTTGGATTTCGATCCAGTTTTCAGAGTCATCTTGCTCCAGGAAGCCTGCAGGACCGAAGGCACGAGTTGCAGAACGTTCAAATGCTGCTTGTACATCTTCTGGCGCGTCCGCATCACAGATACAGAATGCCCAAACTTCAGTTTTGTTTGGACCACGTGGGTGCCATACACGAAGAGTCGCAGTACCGTTCAACCAAGATAATGTTGGGAACATAGTGTTATGACCTGCAAGACGCAGCGCACGAGTTTCACCTAGGCGTTCTTTCACTTCTTCGTAAGTTTCACGGAAGTAGTTCGCTACTTCACCGTCAACCCATACGTTTGCATCTGGTTTCTCTGTGAAGAAGAAGCCTGAACCGTGACCGCGTGAACCGTATTGGATCGCGTCTTTCGCAGTTTCCCAAACTGGACGAGCAGTTTGTGCAGCACCTAATTTCTTAGAAGATTCGTCGTCTGGTTTCGCACCAAGCACCTGAATTGCAGATGCGTGAGAGAACAACGCGTGATATTGGTCAGATGCGAACTGTTCAGCTGCAAATTTCCAGTTACACTCGATTTCCCATTTGTGTACACCACCCACAATCACAGTACCGCCTTCACGACGATCGACAACACCGTCCAGGTACCAAGCGATATCGCCCATGTATTCTTCTAGATCTGGAGTCGTTTCATCCCAGCATCCGAAAATCAGGCCTTTGTATGATTTAACACGGTTAACTTCTACCAGACCCCATTGTTCTTTACATGCACCATGTGGGTAAGCACGATCTTCAAGCGGGATGTCTTTTAGAGAACCATCAATACCGTATGACCAGCCGTGGTATGGGCAAGTGAACGCACGTGTATTACCACAGTCTGCGAAGCTTACGCGCATAGAACGGTGACGGCATTGGTTTAAGAATGCTTTGATTGAGCCATCTTTTTGGCGTGCCACGATGATTGGATCTTCACCCATGTAGGTATTGAAGAAATCACCAGCCTTAGGAATTTGGCTTTCATGGCAAAGGAATAACCATGTACGACCGAAGACACGTTCAAGTTCTAATTCGTAAATGTCAGGATCTGTATAGATAGATGGCGTGATACGTCCATTTTGTGCATCGACTAAAGCGTCGATTTCGCGCACATCAATTTTTCCACTCATGAAAAGCTCTCCTGTGACCAGTTATGGCACAAAGTAATAGACTCAACTTTTCAACGATGATGGATTTTAGGGCGGTTTTGGGGAAATATTTTTTTTGTTTCAATTAATAGTTTTAAGCAATTATTCTAGGCGTGTATTTTTATATTAAAACACTAATCGCTCCCTCCAAGGCATTTACTTTCTAAATGACAAAATAATCTTCACGACATAGTTGTTTATAGATTATACTCTTCTGAAATTATAGTAAGACATTTTTTGGATTACTCGACGGGCTGATGATATGGAATTACGACACCTCCGCTACTTCATTACTGTGGCTGAAGAACTCAACTTCAGTAAGGCAGCACTCAAACTTTACACGGCTCAGCCATCACTTAGTCAGCAAATCAAAGATTTGGAAGAAGATGTCGGTGTCAAACTGCTACACCGTACCAAGCGTAAAGTCGAACTGACCGAAGAAGGTGCTGTATTCCTTGAACAGGCTCGCCTAACGCTGGCACAAGCCGATAAGGCGATTGCCATGGCCCGTCAAGTCTCACAGGCCAAGCAGCAGATGCTACGCCTCGGTTTCGTCCCTGTCGCAGAGATGAAAATCTTCCCGTATATCTTGCCGAATCTGCGCGTGCAAAACCCTGATTTAAAAATTGAATTGCTCAGTCTGAACAATAATGAGCAAATGCGATTATTGAAGAAAGGTGAACTGGATCTGACCTTTACCCGTCACAATTTCCATAGTGATGAAATTGAAAGCCAGTTTGTGATTCGTGAGCCATTGATCTTCATTTTGCCGAAGGATCATCCTTTAGCGAAATACGACCGTATTCCAGTTAAATTACTGAATGGTATAGATTTTATTATTCCATCTGCAGAACAGTCACAGACCCTGCACAATACGATTATGGAATTTGCCAAGACCAATGGCATTGAGCTTAATATTGTGCAAAAGGCCGATAATATTCTGTTTAATATCAACTCGATCGGGATTGGTTTGGGCTGTGCCATTCTGCCAGGCTATATCGCACCATTGACCATGAACAATACTGTAATCCGCCCGCTGGATGTAGAACTTCCCTTTTTAGATCTTTATGTTAGCTATCGCAAGGATAGTAATTCAGTCGCAGTGAAGAAGTTCCTGGAACTCCTGACTCGCGTATTCTACCTAGACATTAACCGCGACGAACCACATTAATTTTCTATTTTTATAGCAGCACACGTAATTTCCTCTGAGAATACGTGTGCTTTTTTGTTTTTATTTTTTCTGATCAAAATTTCATTTTATATTCATTTTTCCTATGACAGACCACATCTAGCTTGGCTTCCAACATCTCCGACCATGGCTTATTAGGTTTAATTTTTGCTCAAATTAGGCTTCTTTTACAACTTAAGTCTAATAAGAAGTCTAAGGCCCATTTTAATTTTTGAAATTCTGATTAATAGCTAAAAAGCATTAAAAATGTTTAAAAAATTCACTGAATGAAATGGTGTTCATTTGGCAGCTGTAAATCAAATATTTTAGAAAGAAAAAAGGATGACCGAAGCCATCCTTTTTCTAAACTGTTTACGACTTATTTTACGCCGTGTACAGCCAGGTAGTTTTTGATCACAGTGTTGAACTCATCTGATTTTTCAACTTGAGACCAGTGACCACATTGACTGAAGATGTGTGCATCAGCATTTGGCACGATGTTCAG
>NZ_DFDO01000185.1:0-7285 GCF_002367915.1 Acinetobacter sp. UBA3025 | reverse complement strand
TTCATTCAAGTCTAATTCAAGTGTCATTATTACCGCCAAATAGACAATAAAAACTTGACGTTTTAGTCATGTTTTTATATAAATATAGATATAGTTTAGATGTTTACTTGTTAAACGAGAAGCAACTAAATCATTACTTGATAAAAATCTAAATCAATTGAAGGCCAAACGATCATGATGGATTATTCTTCGAGTCGAATTGTGACATCGATGCATTCTAGTATTCGCCATCTCAATATTCGCAATGTAGCTAAAATTGTAGCCTCAAAAATTATTTGTAATACGCAATTACAGTTGCAATATAATCCTGACTTTTGTCGGCAACTGGGCGTATCAACCTATCTCAACACGCACATAGGATTAGCTTATTTCATTGATGATCGCTATTTTGACCATTATGGTTTACAACCAGAAAACTTAATAAATTTTTCAGATGTCTATGCTCAATTGTTGCATGACTTTTATGAGTTTTCAGGTTATCAGCCAGATCAGCTATGATCTAGGTTGCGACGGCGTACACAGGATCAGTAAAACCAACATGCAATAGCGTAAGACGGTTAGTGCTTTTCCATTGTTTTGGGATACTAGCTCAAACTTAAAAGAATTATTTAGACTGCTGTTCATGCTGCAAGATAGAAATTTAAACTGCAGTCGTTCCATGAGCTTTTCCTCAGAGATTTCAGAAGATATAGCAATCTGCCAATATTTTTCTGAAAATAAAGAATAAATTCCTGTCAAAAATCGATTTGCTAGCCTTATATCAGCACTATTAAAGATTAATCCAGCATGTGAAATGTTAGCCTTCATTTCAAAAATATGTAGTGCATTTAAGATGTTTGCATCATCACTTTTCAATTTATTAAGCCGTTTAAAAAAATACTCTAAGACTATTTTTTCTTCCGTTGTTTCAATATACGGAAGTATACGTTGTGATTTATCAGCATCAATAATGAAGCGAGGTCGGTTCTTGCGATTTTTGAGTTGTTTGAGCCTAAGTATATTTTTTTGCCACAGCATGAGTGTCTTAATTGGAAAGTCATACTTTTGAGAAAGAAGCTCAGGTGTATAAGATTGATCTAATGCTTTGAGTATTTTTATGATCAGTGCAGACGGATATTCTGATCGAGCAGTACCATAGATGCAATCATCAGTAGGTTTTTGCTGAATTTCTTTTTTATTGATTGGCATACTTGATTGTTTATCTATGCCTAATGGTATTACATGAGTCGCTTGAAGCATTTGAGTGTCAAAACTGCTGAGGTGGATCTCTTGAGCATGTTTCAACGGCGTTATCAAAGTTGGACAGATTTTTTGAATAATTTGGGTGGAAAGCATCAGATCAAATTGACGTAATTGAAAACCTGCCATCACATAGCTGAGATGGATATAGCTTCGGAAAGTCTCGTTTGGTTGAATATGACCGAGCAGGTGCGCAATTAAATACCAGTTGTCTTGTGGTGCTTTAGAGCGTAATAGATGACTTCTGATGAGGTTGTAATGATCGTTTGAATAGTCCGTGAAGGTAGCAACAAACGTGTAGTCCATATTCAGGATTAACGCGAGATTATTTGCTGCTGTATGTCTGAGACTATGAAAAGTATAACGATGTTCTGGCAATAATGTACCGAGTATTAGTTGAAATGGAATAGTCACCATATTAGGTTTAAGGCGTTCAGTACTGTTCCACATCGTGAACAAGTATTGACTGGGCCTATAAGCACGGCGCCGTACTTGGCAGTAATGTTGAAATTTAAGATGCTCCTCTTGAGTTAGTAGAGTTTGAACGTTGAGATTGCGTTCAGCACTATCTGTTTTAAGTAAATGTTGTTGATGCTTTGCACGATATGGACGTATCCAAATTGAAGTGGCTTGAATACCTTCAACATCCTTGATTCGCATGCCGAGTATTTCATTAATCCGCATGCCCGTACGAAACGCTATCGTATATACAATACTGAGCATTTCTAAATCATGGGCTGTATAGCTTGGGCTTTTATAGTATTCAAGTCGCGCAAGTATCTGTTGGAATATTTTTGCAGAGATGATTTCGGCTTTCGGTGAGCTTAAATGAAACCTTTCATTCTGCATTGGGAACACATCAGCATCAAATATGACACGCTGAAAGTGATGAAAACGTTTTAAGAGATCAAATTTTTGTGATTTAGATTTACCGACGCCGTTTAACATACGCTTGTAGATCACTTCTAGGTGATCATTGAGATTGCATTCTTCTATAAAATCGGTGCTATGTAATAACCATGACTCG
Organism: Acinetobacter sp. UBA3025; assembly: GCF_002367915.1. Taxonomy (NCBI): domain Bacteria; kingdom Pseudomonadati; phylum Pseudomonadota; class Gammaproteobacteria; order Moraxellales; family Moraxellaceae; genus Acinetobacter; species Acinetobacter sp. UBA3025. The sequence continues at coordinate 5,019 of NZ_DFDO01000185.1, read as the reverse complement.
GCAAGTTTGGTGTAATAACTATAGATTGAAGAATGACGAATCTTCTGCTGTTGATTGATATAGCGTAAGTACTTGTTTTGATCGAGCTGATAAAGCTCTGTGATTTGCTTAATATCTTCTGTAGTCGGATGAAATAAGCTAAATAGCCAAAGCCCAAGCCGTTTCGCATTTTCTGGAAGATAGGCATGTTGGCTGTGCAGCAGGTTACATAGATCCGAGGTAGTCTTATGCCTATTTTTAAAGAACGTCAAAATTTGTTTATGCAAAGCAGTAAGTGCCTCAAGAGGATCTTCAGTGTGTAATTTTTCCTCTTTTACTCTGTTGTTGATATTTTGGGGCTGTGGTTCTTCAGTTTGATCGGAGTGGTCAAGTATTAGCTGAGGTGAGAGATAGCGTTTAAAAGCACTTGGACTTAAGCCACAGCTTTCTATTTCTTCAGTTAAACACTGTGCAAGCGCAGGGCTTAATTTGACCTTGTCTAGTTGCATAAATGAATGACTGGAGGTTTGTAAAAGCTCATTAAATTTCTTCTGGTTAAAAGAAAGCTCTAAGACATTAAAAACGTAACGGATATAAGTGTAACAATCGTGTTGGATATCTATTAATTGTGTCTTAAATCGAGTAATCCAGAGCTGTGTTAGCCGGTCTGGTACAAAATTTCGAGATTTCCTTAAGGTTTGTTTAGGATCATATAAATCACCATATTGCGGCGATTGAGGTTCTAGAAAGATGAGGGGTATTTGTATTTGTTGAATTTGATAAATCGGGCCTTGTTCTTTTAAATGTTCTAACAAAGCTTCTAGGCTGGAAAGATTAGAGATTCCGCCATACAGGATTGCGCAGATCAGGATATTTCCTATACTTTCATCCGCTGTAAAATCATCTGCCGTGTACCAATATCTTAAAAGCTTTTCTTTGAGCTGTACTACGAATTTTGAACCATCTAGCCACGATTCATTGAATAGTAATGGTGTGCGTTGAATAGAAACGAGATGCTGTGTGGGTAATGGTAAGTCTGTATCATTGGCACGATTGTATTGAATAATTTGTTTACGGAAATGCTGATAAAATGTGCTTTTTAAAGAATGGCTAAATTTATGTTGATTTAGATGCTGAGTCACTTGGTTAAAGAGATCGGGTATTCCTTCTGATTGCTGTGCTTGCTGTAATTGTTCGAATGATAAAAACTTACTGATGACTTCTTGAATCTGTAAGTGCTCTTTTTTCCGCTGCGTATCTCGATTTTTGGCACGGCGTTCATGTGCATAGTGTTTTTCTTTAAGCATGTTCATCCATTCCATCAATTTGGTAAGTGTGCTGCATATCATTAAGATGAGTAGCGAGGGTTCTATATTGTTGAAGAGATAGACTTGAGAATTTTTGCCCGATTTCTTGTTGGTTCTTCTCATGTCCAAACACAGCCAAAATTAATTTTTCGTCTGCTTTTTCGGTGAGATATGCACGAGCTGTATGCCTAAGCCAATTTGCATGATTGAGCTCCATAACATGAGTAAAAGAGCTTATAAGGTGAGGGCTAAGCGCTTGCCATTGTCCATGTTGATACACACTGAGGAGAGGCTTTTTACTGCTTAAAATTTCTTGAATATACGGTTGATGCTCTGGGTGTAGTTGTTTAAATTCATTTAAGTAGGTAATGAATAAGCGGATTTCCTTCACAACAAAATCACATAATGGGATTAAACGCCCATCATCTGTTCTTGAGTGAATTTCTTTATCTGAAACCCAAAGCCATTGTTTTTTTAAATCGAAATTTTTTAAGAAACCCGGGAATTCGCTGACAGGTCGAGCAGCACTGAACAATAATAAAATATGCCACAGCCAGACATTGTAATGATTGAACATCTCAAGCATTTGCCCATGGTGTTTAGCTTGAATAATCTGATGTTGTAAATATGCAAATATCGCCGTCACTGTTGCAGGTTTCGGCGCTTTACAGCTACCAAATCTTTCTCGATCATCATCAATGACATGGATTTCTTTTGCTAAATCATTTGATAGTTGTTGTACTGTACCCTGATAGCTTTGCTGCAAACGGTAGATTGGATACGAACAATATGAAATAGAAACTGATCGATTTGCATCGATGCCTGTAAGAATGTCGGCTAGTTGTTCATTTTGAGTGTAATGGTAAATACAGTGATGTAATAAAACACTTATTTTTTTAGTTGATAACGACGGAATGAAGAGTTCTTCGCGACATTTTTTTAATGCATGTGCGACCTGTTCTTGCTTCACTGTTGGCGGTTGTCTTAAACCCTCTACCAGCTCTTTGACTAAAGGCAAATCGAAATGGGTCACTTGATTCAGCAATTGATCTTTATACTCAAACTCTCTGTCTTCAAATAATGTAAATTTCGAGCGTAAAAAATATTGATCGTTTTCTAAAATCAGCTTTTGTCGTTTGTTGAGCGCATAGCGCTGTTTTGTTTGCAAATTAAGCCATTGCTCAATTGGAACACTACTGAGAAAACTCAATAGGATAAAAAGATAAGCTTTGTTTTTGTATGTGTTATTTAAGTAGTGTTGATGGCAATGTTGTACAAGTAAGCTCAAGCTATTGAGATCTGGATAATGCTTACTGCACACAAAATTGTGTTGTTGTCTAATAATGTGTTGTTGTGTCAGTTGGCTAATTTTATGTTGTAGAAAACTGGATTGAGTGGATAAAGGTGATACCTGTGCTGTATTGATGGAGTATTGCTGATTAGGCTGTTCATCCTGTAATTTTTCGTAATATAGAGCTGGATCTTCCTTTTGTGATATGTCTTGTGGATGGCATAAAATTGCGCCGTGCTCATCTAAATAATGTGGTTCATCTATATGTTTGGGTGGTGCTGAATAATTTTTTTTGGGTTTGAGTGCTAATACATAATCATAAAATCGCCTTATATCAAGCAGTAGTAAATGCTGAAAGCGGTTGAGCAGAGGATTGGCTTCTAAAAGGCGTAAATCTTTGACGAGGTCAGCTAATGGTTTTTCATCGCAAGGAAGTTGTTGCCATAGCCATAAATATTCTTGTTGATACTTACTGAGCTGTGTTTTTTGTTGCGATGCAGCATAAGCTTCATTCGCTAATCTAAATCGATCAAGTACTTTAATAATTGTTGTTTGATGGTCTTTTTTACCTGCATTTGAAATAGATTTAAGAATGCAGGCAGCATGTAAATTGTGGACTGCCCATCGCTGTATAACAGAATGCTGGGAGTGCTGTTGTACTGAATAAATATATGCACAAACAGGATGTGCTGAAACAGAAGGTGGAGCATGTAGAAACAGTGATCGCTGATTCTGCTCTATCTTATTATCGAGCTTTAATAACTGCTTCAGTTCAGGAATATCAACTGTGCGATTTAGGTATTGCTCAAGTACTTCAGCATAGTGATCGTGTATGAACTCTTGCTCCAAAAGGTGCTGAATTAATGGCTTAGTCTGCATGTTGCGCTCTCCAAAAAAGGTTTGGGCTCGGTTCAGAATGTTTGAGTGCTTCACATTTTTCAGTGAGTTGCTGGATTTTTTCGGTGTAACTAGAGTGGATTTGTTTTTGTTGATACAAGAGCTGATTACGACTACAGTCGATAAGTTTTGCGAGCAAATCGAGCGATAACTCACACCGTGGTTTTTCATCATAAAGAGCGTTTAAATCGTAAATTGCTTGTTTTGAGAGTGATGTATTGAGTGCACTTAATAAGCTATTTGGTTGGATAAGGTTAATCTTAATTTTAAGCTCAGTGATTAATTTGAATAAGTGCCAGCTCAATTGATATTCAAGCTTGGGTAAATCAATGTCGGTGAGCACAACGTAGCTTGCGTCTATACGCAAATTTTGCTTTTTGGAGGCATATACAAGCAGAAAGTTATCTAATACACAGAATTCACTCACTGAAATTGTTGAGAGACAAAGTAACTTGATGTCTGGCTGAATAATTGAAGGCAGCCGTGCCGCCCTAAATATTTGTGCATAGCAATTGTAAATTCCACTTAACGGTGGATATGGAGTAAGGATGACCTGATGTGAGTCAAACTTTGCTTTAGCGTTTTTCTTCTGACCTGATTGTTTAGATGCCATATTCATGCTCCTTATTTTTTTAATGTATATAGAGACATGCTTAAAAAGTTAATTTCAAAAAAAAGATCAAGAAAATGGTTATAAATGTGGGTGGTTTTTGATGAATTTGAATTCTTTTTAAACTAGGCTAAGGGTTTGCTTAGATAGATTTTTTTATTTAAGTTATTGATTCTTTGTTTTTGAATGTGGCTGGTTTAACTGTGTTTTGTATTTTTTTTCAATAGGATTAAGGTCAGGACTATAAGGTGGTAACCAAAGTATTTGATGCCCATGTTGGGCTAATAGATCTTGTATATCTTGTCGTTTATGGAAGGCTGCATTGTCCATGACAATTACACTATTCGAGGGTAATTCTGGTAATAAAAACTTATCTACCCAAAAATGAAATACATCCGAATTTACTTTGCTATCAAATAAACCAACTGCAAATAATTTACCCTCATGGATTGCTCCTATTGCATTGGTTTGATTTTTTAATTGCCAATTATATGTTCCATAACAAGGATTTCCCTGTTTTGAATAACCATGAGGTCTATGTTCATGAGATTTAAATCCACTTTCATCAAGATAGATGATCGGGTGTTGATACCTTAATCGGTTTAAATCTTTTAAATACTGCTCTCTGAGTTCTGTTTTTGCTTTCGGGTGCAGTAAGGTCTTTTTTTAACTGTGATATTTAGACGCTTGAGCGCATCTCCAATTGTAGAAGTACCACAACCAAAACGAGCAGCGCGTTCATATTGATAATCATCAGGATATTGTTCAACATCTGCACGTAAGGCATCATCATCAACTTTAGATGGTTTTCTTGGTCGAGTTCATTTTATTTCGATTCGCTTTTTCCATTCGACAATTGTATTTTTATCAATTTCGAAGTGCTGAGCAACCGCTCGAATAGATTGGCCTTCTTCAAGCTTGGCTAATATTTTCTT
>NZ_DFDO01000244.1:0-10573 GCF_002367915.1 Acinetobacter sp. UBA3025 | reverse complement strand
CCAGCGCCTGCTAAAAGTGTTCCGTGACATCTCGATGAAAGATGCTTACAAGAAGGCGGATGACGTTCTGTTAAATGCAGTACGCAGTATCTTTGATCTCGTGGTACGTCCAGGTCATATCAACCTTGACTTCGCCGATCTGAAAACTGCAATGAGTACACGTGGTTATGCCATGATGGGTGTAGGCTTGGGTCGTGGTGAAAACCGTGCACGTCAGGCAGCAGAGCAGGCGATTCGCAGCCCATTACTGGATAACGTCACCATCATGAATGCCAAAGGTATTCTGATTAACGTGACGGGTGGTGATGACGTAACCTTCGGTGAAATTGAAGAAATTACTGATGTTGTAAACCAGATCGTGGATCTGGACGAAGGTCAGGTCTTCTACGGTACAGTATTTGATCCGGATGCACGTGATGAAATCAGCGTAACGGTGATTGCGACTGGTTTGACTCGCCATGCTGCAGATTCGGTTGAGCCAACTAAACGCGCGAATGTACAGGCAGCACGTCCATCATCATCACAGGCAGTAGTTGAAGATGATGATGTTCCAGCAATTCAGCGCCAGCAAAATGAAGCAGGTACAGCAGCTAATCCTGCAGCTTCAGTTTCTAGTCCGCGTCCAACGCCTATGAGCATCCAGGATTATCTTAAAAATCAACAGCGTAAGTAATATGTAACAGCATGTGTTTACGATGATTGCACAGAAAAGGTGGCTTTAGAGCCACCTTTTGTTTTTTATCAATGGCCAAATATGCTAACGTATAGCGGTTTTATTGGTGAACAGATGATAAAAAGCATGTTGAAACAACGTACCCTGCAACGTATCGTGAAAGCGAGCGGAATCGGTCTTCATAGTGGGCAGAAGGTTATGATTAACTTTGTGCCACACCACGCCGATGGGGGCATTGTGTTTCGTCGTATTGATCTGGATCCACCTGTCGATATTCCTGCGGATGCCTTATTGATTCAGGAAGCTTTCATGTGTTCGAATCTGGTTCAGTCAAATGCCAAAGTGGGTACGATTGAGCATGTGATGAGCGCCATTGCGGGACTGGGCATTGATAACCTGATTATTGAAGTGTCAGCTTCAGAAGTTCCCATTATGGATGGCAGTGCCGGACCTTTCATTTATCTGCTCATGCAGGGCGGCTTGCAAGAACTAGATGCACCAAAGAAATTTATTAAAATTATTAAACCTGTTGAAGCCCTGATCGATGATAAACGGGCGATTTTCAGCCCACATGACGGCTTTCAGCTAAATTTCACTATTGATTTTGATCATCCTGCCTTCAAAAAAGAACATCAGTCTGCCAGCATCGATTTTTCTACAGAAACCTTTGTTTATGAAGTCAGTGAAGCGCGTACATTTGGCTTTATGAAAGACCTTGACTACTTGAAAGCCAATAATCTGGCTTTGGGTGCAAGCTTGGAAAATGCCATCGGTGTAGATGAAACCGGCGTGGTCAATGAAGAAGGTTTGCGTTTCTCGGATGAGTTTGTACGTCACAAGATTCTGGACGCAGTAGGTGATTTATACCTGCTAGGCCACCAGATCATTGCCAAATTTGATGGTTACAAATCAGGGCATGCTTTGAATAATCAACTATTGCGTAACGTGAAAAGTGACCCAAGCAGCTATGAAATTGTAACATTTGATGACGTAACTCAATGTCCAATTAGTTATGTAACTGTGACATAAGTCCTTGTCTTTGTGTCTTTGTGTTATAACTTAGCTGCATCTAATGTGACACCTGTCACATAAAAACAACATTGGAATTTATTACATCTCATTGCAATGTTACTTTTTATTGCTTGCCAAACGTAGTAAAGCTTGGCTAAGCTTAGGGTCGCTTATAAAGTCAGCAGCACCGCGAAGTAATTCCTGTGTTTCTGGACTCAAGGCTCTTTCAGATTTTTCTGGAACCGGTTGAACAGGGGATGGATTCCTTAAGCAAACCTGGATTTTAGTGAGATCTTTTAATTCGTTTATTTGAGAGAGTTGTGAGATGTATTGCTTTTGAAGATAAGCCAATTGAGAAATCATGGCTTGGTTTTCACCAGTAATCGTTAACACACCATTTTGATAGCAGGCAACTTGCCATTGTTCGGGTTGAGGCAATAGCGGTTGTACGAGTTTCGTAAGCTTCTGCCATGCAGAAACTTGTGATGAGAGAAACGAAAAGTTTCCTGTTTTTATCTGTTTTCTTGTTTTTTGAAAGACGTTGACAGGTTCCGACATACATAATTCCTACATGTTTATGTCTTAATCTTATGCGCTTCTTAAAGTGGATATCAAGGAAGAGATCTTCAAGAAACTCGATTAGCAGTTTAGAGAGGTTTTTTATGCATATGCCTATGCGACGTATCCTATTGGCATTTTCTATTTCGGTTTCAGCTGCTTCAGTAGCTTTTGCAGATTTAGTGGATCTGAATCAACAAGATGCTACACCTGACCGTCTTGAGCAGTTAACACGTACTTTATCGCAGGGTTCTTATACCCATCCTGAAGATATTGATATTCCCGCACAAACCAAATTAAATGTTCAGCTACGTGAAAAACCGGTTGAACTGAATAATCAGACCATTGCTCAAAAATATGGCAATTCTTCATCCAGCAAAGTTGCATCTTCAAATAACCCTTATTCATGGTTAGTAGCTCATCCATTACCCGACATGAAGCGTGTCAGCTCAAATTTTGGCGGCCGTACAATGGGTGGCCGTGCTGAAAATCACTCAGGTCTAGACTTGGCTGCTGCAAGCGGTACACCGATCTACGCAACTGGTCCTGGTATCGTAACCAAATCGGGTTGGGGTACAGGTTATGGTCAGTATGTCGAAATTAACCATGGTAATGGATACCTTACTCGTTATGCCCATGCTTCACGCTTGATTGCACGTGTGGGAGATCAGGTGCAAGCTGGTGATCATATTGCGAATGTGGGTTGTACAGGTCGTTGTACTGGTCCTCATCTACACTATGAAGTTGTAAAAGATGGTCAACGTAAAAATCCTTCAACTTATTTAGCAATGCTGCCTTAAGCGTAAAGCGTAGCTTTGCTCAAAATAACTGAAATACTTTAATACGTCTGATACTTGATACTCATAAAAAATCAATCAAACCACTTTTAAGGCAATTAGGCTGAACATTTCTTCCAGGGAGTAGAGAAGGAGTTCGGTCTAATTGCTTTTAGATCTTATATTATCACTGAGAATTATAACTGTCGTATAAAAAATCGCCATTATTGACTTCTTTTTGTTACCTTGTGTAATAAAGTGTCAATGGATATTTAGATAATAAATAGTACTCCAGAACCGCATTCAGCCAAGGCCATACCTGCATAAGCCGTAAATATGATACATATAAGTGATCAATTTGGCTTTCAGGAACTGTAGATTATGGCGTTTTATGGAGATACCGACGCTCAAGAAACCCAAGAATGGCAAGACGCTTTTGACTCTGTTTTGCAGCACATGGGAACCGAGCGCGCCGCCTTTTTACTTGAAAAACTTTATCAACGCGCAATTGCCAAACATGTTCCTATTCAGCGTTTAAATACTCCCTACTTAAACACTATTTCTGTAGAAGAACAACCTGCGATGCCGGGCGACCAGGATATGGAGCGCCGTATTCGCGCGCTGATTCGCTGGAATGCTTTGGCAATGGTGCTTCGCGCAAATAAAACCGGTGATGACCTGGGTGGTCACTTGGCCAGCTTTGCTTCATCTGCCACTTTATATGATGTGGGTTTTAACCATTTCTTCCGTGCCAATAACGACAGCTTCGGTGGCGACCTGATTTACTATCAAGGTCACTGTGCACCGGGTATTTATGCCCGCTCATTTTTAGAAGGCCGCTTAACTGAAGAGCATCTGAATAATTTCCGTCGTGAAGTCGGCGGCAAAGGCTTGCCTTCTTATCCTCATCCTTACTTGATGCCAGACTACTGGCAGTTCCCGACGGTATCGATGGGTCTGGGTCCAATCATGTCGATCTATCAGGCGCATATTCAGAAGTATCTGATGAACCGTGGCCTGATTAAGGAAGAAGACCGTAAAGTCTGGGCTTATCTGGGCGATGGCGAAATGGATGAGCCGGAAAGCCTGGGTGCGATTTCACTGGCGGGTCGTGAGAAGCTGGATAACCTGATCTGGGTGGTGAACTGTAACTTGCAGCGTTTAGATGGTCCGGTACGTGGTAATGGCAAGATCATTCAGGAACTTGAGTCATTATTCCGTGGTGCTGGCTGGCGCGTGATTAAAGTTGTCTGGGGTCGTCATTGGGATCCGCTACTGGATAAAGACAAATCTGGTGCACTCAAAGCGATTATGGAAGAAGCAGTAGATGGTGATTACCAGCGCTATCAGGTGAAAGGTGGTGCTTATGCACGCGCACATTTCTTTGGTAAATATCCAGAAGCAGAAGCTTTGGTTAAAGACCTGAGCGATGAAGATATCGATAATCTGAACCGTGGTGGTCATGACCCGTATAAAGTCTTTGCTGCCTATGCAGAAGCGACTAAGGCCAAAGGTCAGCCAACGGTCATTCTGGCGAAAACAGTAAAAGGTTATGGTCTGTCTGATGAAATTGAAGCGGTGAACAAGACCCACCAAATCAAGAAAATGCAGCTGGAATCATTGAAATACGTACGTAACCGTTTCAACTTGCCATTTACTGATGAACAACTGGAAGAAATTCCATTCTACCGTCCAAGTGAAAACTCGCCTGAAATTAAATATATGAAGGCACGCCGTGAGGCACTGGGTGGTTATCTGCCGGCACGTCGCAAAGAAAGCGAATCTTTACCGATTCCTGAGCTCTCTGTTTTTGATGCTGTGCTCAAAGGTTCAAACGGTAAAGAACAGTCCACCACCATGGTCATGGTCCGTCTCATCTCTGCCTTATTAAAAGAGAAAGCAATCAAGGACCGTGTGGTACCGATCGTGCCAGATGAAGCGCGTACCTTTGGTCTGGAAGGGATGTTCCGTCAATTGGGGATCTATGCAGCGCATGGTCAACAATATACCCCTGAAGACCAAGAACAGTTGATGCATTACCGTGAAGCCAAAGACGGTCATATGCTACAGGAAGGGATTAACGAAGCCGGTGCAATGAGTGCATGGGCGGCGTTGGCGACCAGTTATTCAACCAATAACCTGCCAATGATCCCAATGTACATGTACTACTCAATGTTCGGCTTCCAGCGTATTGGCGATATTGCCTGGGCAGCAGGTGATGCACAGGCGCAAGGTTTCTTGCTGGGTGCAACCGCTGGCCGTACTACCTTAAATGGTGAGGGCTTGCAGCATCAGGATGGTCATTCGCATATTCTGGCCAATACCATTCCGAACTGTGTCTCTTATGACCCGTGCTTTGGCTATGAGCTTGCCGTGATCGTGCATGATGGTCTGCAACGTATGTATGTGAATCAGGAGCGTGTGTTCTATTATCTGACCCTGATGAATGAAAACTACGAACATCCGCCAATGCCGCAAGGTGCAGAAGAAGGCATCAAGCGTGGTATGTATCTGCTGGAAGAAGACGAAAAAGCGACGGTTCAGTTGATGGGTTCAGGCGTGATTCTGCGTGAAGTGATCAAGGCCGCAAAAATCCTGCGTGAGGAATATCAGATTCATGCCAATGTCTGGAGCGTGACCAGCTTTAACGAACTCGCTCGCGATGGTATGGCATGTGAAGAATATAACCGCCTGCATCCACTGGCTGAAGAAGCGAAAGAGCCATGGGTGTCTCAGCAGTTACGTGACAAGGACGGTATTGTGGTATCGGCTACCGATCACATGCGTGCCTATAGCGAACAGATCCGTGCCTATCTTCCAGATAGCCGTCCATTCGTAGCCTTGGGTACCGATGGTTATGGCCGTTCAGATACCCGTGGCAACCTGCGTAGCTACTTTGGTGTCGATGCTGCACATATTGTCGTAGCAACCTTGAAGAAGCTGGCAGATGAAGGTGAAGTCGATGCACGTTTAGTGAAAGATGCGATCTCTAGCTTTGAGTTAGATACTGATCGTCCGGTGGCTTGGGCGCCACAGGCGACCCCGGAACTGCATGCTGTTGCTGACTACAAAGAGGAGAACTAATCATGCAAATTACGACTCCAGATATTGGTGTAGATAAGGCAACTGTGGCAGAAATCCTGGTGAAGGTGGGCGATACCATTTCTGTAGATGAGAGTATTGTGCTGCTGGAATCGGATAAAGCCTCTGTTGAAGTGCCAAGCACTTCAGCAGGTGTGGTCAAAAATATTCTGATTAATCAGGGTGATGAAGTATCTGAAGGTACTGTCCTGATTGAACTGCAGGCTGAAGATGATGCCGGTACGGTAGAAAGTCAGGAAGCTGATGCTGCTGACAAAACTTCGGAAAATACCCCAACTGAATTGCCTGATGAGGAAATTCTGCAGGAAGTGGCGACACATCAGCCTAAAGCCTCTAGCCAAAGTGAACAGTCCTCTCAATCGGTTTCTACATCTACTGTAGAAGTGAAATTGCCGGATATTGGCGTAGAAAAAGCCCTGGTGGGTGAAATTCTGGTTCAGGTTGGCGATGAAGTTGAGGTGGATCAAAGCCTGGTCGTGGTTGAATCGGATAAAGCAACAGTTGAAGTACCAAGTACGGTTGCAGGTACTGTGGAAGCGATTCATATTCAGGAAGGTGATTCAGTCAAAGAAGGAGTGCTGATTCTGACAGTGAAAACTGCAGATTCGGCACCAGCTGCTGAGCAAGCAGCGCCTCAAGCGGCAGAAAAGCCGAAAGCTCAAGCAACACCTGAAGCCAAAACTGAAACAGCGTCACAACAGGCGGCATCCCCTGCAGGCGATATTGAAGTAAAAGTACCTGACTTGGGTGTAGACAAGGCTGCTGTAGCAGAAATTCTGGTACAGGTCGGTGATACGGTGGAGAAAGACCAGAGTATCATCGTGGTCGAATCGGATAAAGCGACAGTAGAAGTGCCGAGCACGACTGCCGGAGTGATTAAGGCGATTCATGTTGAGCTGGGCCAGAGTGTTTCTGAAGGTGTGGCACTGATTACGATTAAAGCTGAAGGACAAGCATCACCTGCTGCAGCTCCAGCGGAAAAATCAGAAGCACCTGCAGTCAAAGCTACGCCTGCACCAGCCACAGCTCCAAAAGCTGAACCTGCTGCGACACCTGAAACGCATAGTGCAGACAAGCTCACCAAAGAGCAGAACGCTGCCAATGCCAAAGTTTATGCTGGTCCTGCTGTGCGTAAACTGGCTCGTGAACTGGGTGTGGTATTGGCAGAAGTGAAAGCTTCTGGTCCGCATGAACGATTAATGAAAGAAGATGTGTTTGCATATGTGAAAGATCGTCTGACTGCACCGCAAACAACAACCGCACCGGTTGCAGCTACAGCTCCTGCTGGCTTGCCAAAACTACCTGATTTCAGTGCTTTTGGTGGGGTAGAAGAGAAAGCCTTGACGCGTCTGCAACAGGTTTCGATTCCGCAGTTATCGTTAAATAACTACATCCCACAAGTGACCCAGTTTGATGCAGCCGATATCACTGAGCTGGAAGCTTGGCGTAATGAGCTGAAAGGCAACTTCAAAAAAGAAGGTATTGGCCTGACCATCATGGCTTTCATTATCAAGGCTGTAGCTTATCTGCTCAAAGAAGAGCGTGAGTTTGCCGGTCACCTGTCTGATGACGGTAAATCGGTATTGCTACGGAATGAGATCCATATGGGCATTGCGGTTGCGACGCCAGATGGTCTGACTGTTCCTGTATTACGTAACCCGGACCAGAAGTCGATCAAGAAGATCGCTATTGAGCTCGGTGAGTTAAGCCAGAAAGCGCGTGACAAGAAATTATCACCTAAAGATCTGCAAGGTGCGAACTTTACCATCACCAGCTTAGGCTCAATTGGCGGTACAGCATTTACGCCGTTGGTGAACTGGCCGCAAGTGGCGATCTTGGGTATTTCTCCTGCGACCATGCAACCGGTATGGAATGGGGAGGGCTTTGATCCACGTTTGATGCTGCCACTGTCACTGTCTTATGACCATCGCGTAATTAATGGTGCCGATGCTGCACGCTTTACCAATAAGCTGACCAAGCTGTTAAAGGATATTCGTACACTCTTGATCTGATTCATGAATGTATGAAAATAAAAACCCTGCTCCGGCAGGGTTTTTTTATATGACAATTTGTAAATATAAACACGCTTGGCTATAATGGGCGCACTTCATTGGGGAGTAGCCGCCTTTTGCGCAAAGCAGAAGGGTGATGGTCAACATATTTGCTCAACAGGGCATGGTCATCATAGCAAAGAACCAAATAAGCTTCTCGAAGCTTTCTTTTGTTGGCAAGACCTTTGATTTACCATTCTGCAGATTTTGGCTGGCGGGAAGGGTGAATCATCGGTAGAAAATGCCAGCCAGAGAAAGACCGCATGTACGAATTCCTGCTTTCCACGGCCATCGTTGCACTTGCCGAAATGGGTGATAAAACCCAGTTACTGGCTTTGCTTCTTGCAGCACGTTTCCGCAAACCGACACCGATTTTAATTGCAATTTTACTGGCAACCCTGATTAACCATGGTCTTTCAGCAGCTCTGGGGCAATGGGTCACTACCGTTATTGGGCCAGAAATTCTGCTGTGGATTGTGTCAGTCGGTTTTATTGGGATGGCAATCTGGATGCTGATTCCGGATGAATTAGGGGATGAAAACGACAGTATCAATAAATGGCAAAAGTACGGCGTGTTTGGGGCGACTTTTGTACTGTTCTTCCTGGCTGAAATTGGCGATAAAACCCAGATTGCGACAGTGGCACTGGCTGCACGTTTTGACAGTGTGCTTTGGGTGATGATGGGAACCACCGTCGGAATGATGATTGCCAATGCACCTGCGGTATTTATCGGTGATAAACTGGCGAATAAACTGCCCATCGGTCTGATTCATAAAATTGGCGCCAGTATTTTCTTGATCATCGGTATAGGCACCTTGGCACAACATTATTTATTTTAAAAATAAAAATCAATTTCGTATAAATCCTGAGCTAAAAACTCGGGATTTTTTATTGTGAAATTGTGCTCAATTTACTGATAAATAAAGTGATATATCCAGTTTTATTGATTGTAAGTTCATTTAATTCCCTATATGTTATATGCCTATAGAAAAACCATCCTAAACGAATAAAATTGGGGATTACTGATGGCCTTCGAGCGCACCACATCGCAAGTCTTGTTTGATAATGGGACACATAAATGTATTAGTTTTACCAGTCTCGTTAAAGGTGAAGGTGTCCAGGCAAACCAATTTCTGATTTTAGACAATGAGCGTGCTGCAGTACTTGATCCGGGTGGTGATTTAACCTATGTACCGTTGACCATGGAACTGAACCGCTATACCCGGTTGAGCAATCTGGATTATGTGATGGCATCGCATCAAGATCCGGACATTATTACGTCTATGCCGCGCTGGCTGGTCTATACCGAAGCCAAAGTCGTGGCTTCCAAGCTCTGGGCGCGATTCTTGCCACATCTGAATTCAGCCTTTATGAGTGACCGTATGAAAGGTAACTGGCTGGATCGTCTGGTTGAATTGCCGGATCATGGTCAGATCGTTCCACTCGGTCAATCCAGTATTATTGCCATTCCAGCGCACTTTTTACATTCAGTCGGTAATTTCCAGTTTTATGACCCCATTGCTAAGATCCTGTTTTCTGGTGATATGGGGGCATCAATGGTCGAGGATGCTTCAAAACCACTGGAAAATTTTGCGGCGCACATTCCGAAAATGAAAGGATTTCACCAGCGCTACATGTGCAATAACAAGGTGATTCGTTTATGGGTACAAATGGTACGTACCATGGATGTAGACATGATTGTGCCACAACATGGGACACCATTTGTGGGTAAAGAGCAGATTAACCAGTTCCTGGACTGGATTGAAACACTAGAATGTGGCACTGATTTAATGGATGAAACTGTTTTTACCTGTCCTGAATAGTTCAAGAAAATTTTAAATTTTTCCTTGAGTAGAAAAACAACATTTTTTATATTTTCCGCCTGCAAAAAAACTTTTTTGATGACGAGAATTTATAAGAAATGTTGTCTCAAGTTCCTACACAAGATGCATGTTTAAGTTGTGGCGCATGTTGCGCCTATTTCAGGGTTTCATTTTATTGGGCAGAGGGGATTCCCATGCCTGAGCACTATACTGAGCCTGTCACTTCCGTCTATTCATGCATGGCGGGAACCAATCAGAAAAATCCACGCTGTATAGCACTCGAAGGTACCATTGGCGAACAGGTGAGTTGTGGCATGTACGAACTACGTAGCTCATCCTGTAAAGAAGTTCAGATCGCTGATGCCCAGTGCAATAAGGCACGGATGGCACACAATATGATTCCATTCATCCAGATTGAGCCGGATGAAGCCGAAAATGATGATAATTTCGAACGAGTAAGCTAAATCCAAACTCAAGATTTAAAAAGCAGGGTATGGACTCTGCTTTTTTATGGGAGAAAAAATTAGTAAGGGATTTTGTAAACCGAATAAATATGATGACTACTCTGGCATATTTAAA
>NZ_DFDO01000331.1:0-10509 GCF_002367915.1 Acinetobacter sp. UBA3025 | reverse complement strand
CGCTCTTCCGATCTCTTTATTAAAGGGAGGAGTTCTTTAATCTTGAGGCTTAAAATAAGGCTTCTTGGCTTTTACCTTCTTTTGAAAACGTGTCACGTCGAGTTTCTTTACCAAGTTCGAAGGTACTGGGCAGGCTTCTCCCAAAATTTGGGCAGCCAGAATTTCACTACACAATGGCGCAAACAGAAAGCCTTTAGAGCCGAGACCCGCAAAACTGTAAATCTCTTCATCTGCCTTCATTTTTCCGAGTAAAGGAAAATAATCCTGACTCTGGGCGCGTACTGCTGCTCGACCTTGCCAGGTTTCGGTAGAGGGTAATAACTGTGCATATTCAGGAAAGACACTGTGGATAAGTTCATAATTATGCACATGATCTTCTATTAAGACTTCTGCATCATCCCGGCCTGGATAGAATGAAGCGCCCAAAATCAGTTGTTCGGGATTGAGCTGCATACAGTAACCGCCATAACTATAGGCTGTATCCTGATTTAAGGGCTGATCTTGATTATTGACCCAGCTGACCTGTCCGCGAATCGGTTTCAGGACTGGATAATGTTCAAAGAATTGCTGGGTATCACGTGCGGTACATACAACGATGTGATCAAACTTGCCTAAGGATTGCTGATCTGCAAATAACCCAGATTGTTCAGCAGCCTCAATATGACTAATTTTGGCTTGTTTATACTGAATAAGAGGATGCTGCAAAATTTCATCACGCAGTTGATGGGGTGAAACTGCGCCCGCTGCTAATAGTTTTAAAGCTGGAAATTCAGTTTGAATCTCTTGGTCTGCTGCACTTTGAGCAGCAAGAGTTTCTGCGAGATATTCATCTGCCAATCCTAAAAGCTGTTCAGGATTTTTTAAGGCAAGCTGATTGACCTGAATTGAGCGAAAAGCTTTAAATTTTTGATAATGATTTAAGGCATGCTGCCAGGCCACCGTCATCAGATGTTCAGCACTTTGCTCAACTGGACACAGTTTAGGATTAAGCAGGGCAAGGGGATTGCCGGAACCTCCTGAAAGAGGCGCTGACTGGTCGTAAATCGTGATTTGATGACCACGCTGAGCGAATGCCCATGCTGCACTTAAACCTGCGATTCCAGCGCCAATCACAGCGATTTGACGAGGTCTGGTAGGACGCTCTAGATCTGGTTCAGTTTTTTTTTGAGTAATTTCCTGTTCTAAAGCCATTTCACTGTCTTTATTTTCTTCAACAGGATTCCAGATCGCTTTCAGCATTTCACGTTTATGGCCAAATCCACGTGGACGGGAAATAGAGATGCCGTGCTGTTTTAAACCACGTTTTAAGACACCTGCAACGCTAAAAGAAGCAAAAGTTGTTCCGATCTCGGATAAACGCACAATGTTATTTAAAACATTTTCTTCCCACATGTCTGGATTACATGATGGTGCGAAGCCATCTAGAAACCAGGCGTTAACAGGTGCAGTTTTTTCAATGACAGGAAAGACATCATGTGCATCTCCCAGCCACAGATCCAGACTGAAACGCTCTTCAGGAAAGCTGAGCCGATGACAACCGGCAATCGGCATTGGATATTGGGAGATGAGTTGATCTGCTAGTGGCTTCAATTCTGGCCAGGCATTTAAGGCGCGAATTAAATCTGCTTTAGAAAGCGGAAATTTTTCTACTGAAATTGCATGCAGATGACTTTGATTATCTGGACGAACCTGTTGCCACAGCTGCCACAAAGCCAGAATATTTAAACCCGTACCAAAACCCGTTTCACCGACACAGAAATATGCAAAAGGTTTTAAATCGGCCAGGCGGGTACTAAGGTCATTACCATTTAAAAAGACATGCCGGGTTTCCAGCAATCCATTGTCTTTGGAAAAATACACATCACCAAATTGCTTGGACACAGGCACATCAATGCCATCCACTAATTGCCAATCCAGATCGGCAGTTTGAATTGCATACGACAAAACGGGTACAACCTTAAAGATATTTGGAAAGCTTATAGATTACCACTGACGGCGACGTTTGGTATAAACATAGCTCGCAATCAGAAAGCCAAGTAATACACCGACCGCCAAAGTTGCAGCACCGTAGAGAAACATCTGGGCACTACGTTCACTTTGCAGGACCTGTACCTGAACCCCGAGATTGTCGTTCTTGAGCTGTAATTCCTGATTTTGTGACAGGGCTTCCAGATTGGCTTTTTCCAGTTGCTGTAGACGCGTTGCCTGATCTTTGACTAAAGCTTTGACTTTGGCATCTTGCTGGGCTTTCTGCTTGGCAATTTCTTCTGCAGTGAGCGGCTTTTTCTCAGTCGGCTGAACAGTCTGAGCAGTTGTCGCAACTGCTGGAATAATTCCAGCCTGCTGTACAGAAGTGCCCTGAGCAGGTGCTTGCGTGGTAACAGCTTGAACAAGAGTAGCTGCTGGCTGTGTAGCCGGGGCAGCTGGAGCAGAAACTTCAACAGCCCAGGCAGAAGGAATCATGAAACAAAAGCCAATGAAACTGGCGGTAACAGCGCGCATGAACCTTATCCTTTAGGAAATGCTTTGTTAAATGGTTTCACATCAATATGCGCGTATACACCTTCTTTCAGGAATGGCTCATCCTGTAACCATGCATCCAGTGCTTCACGACTGTCAAAATCAACGATGATGGTACTGCCATAGAAACCGGCTTGTGGATTGGCTGGATCTTTAGGCATGGCACCTGCAACAATCAGACGACCTTCAGCATCTAACTGTTCCAGACGTGCAAGATGTTGTGGACGAATCGCAAGGCGTTTTTCAACTGTACCTTCGCGGTCGGTACAGCTAACGACAAATAATGGCATGATGACTCTCTATCGTTTGTAGTTGGACTTATTCAGCTGTTCTAAAGTATTTGCGCAATACAATAAACTGAATAATGATAAAGGAAAACATCACAATCATGTCACCGAATGCAGTAAATTCGCCCCAATATTTTCCATCCATCCATAAATAAGCGAAGAAAGTATGCAGAAATGACATAAGGGTAAACATACCGACCCAGGCATAGTTTAATTTAAGCCAGCCTTTGGCACTTAAATTGAATACCGGTCCAAACAGACGCTGGATGAGTGGCTTCTTATCTTTGCTAAACCATGGCGATAACAGGAAGACGCCGGCAAAGACCAGATTCAGTAATACAGCTTTAAGACGGATATAGAAATCGTCGCTGAGCATCAGGGTAATACCACCGAAGATCACCGTCATAAACAGAACGATCCATTGCTGTTTGTCCAGGCGGAATTTTTGCATGACAAATAACGCACTATAAACCACCAGCATGGAAATGATCAGACCCGTAGTTGCAACGAGAATATTGTTATTGTCGACACCCCCCGCAGAACCGATCAATTGTAAAAGTTGATGGTCAGTGTCTTTTGGATCTACAGTTTTATATAAATAAAAGAAAATAATGAGTGGCACAAAGTCTAAAAGTGCTTTCATGTTAGAGTATCTAAATCTGATCAAATAAATGTCATAGTATAGAGATGCACGGCGTAGATTTACATACACATAGTAATATTTCTGATGGAACTTTGAGTCCTCAGCAATTGGTCGAAGCGGCTGCGGGCAAATTCATCCATACTTTGGCCCTCACTGATCATGACACCATGGACGGTTTGGTGCTGGCTGAAGAAGCTGCCAAAAATCATGAGATTAAGATAATTTCTGGAGTCGAGATTTCCAGCCAGTGGTCACGTCCAGCGACCAAGAAAAATTATGGCGTACATATTGTGGCACTCAATGTTCAGAATCCTGAGCCGTTACAAAAAGCCCTCAATCAGCAGAAGATCATTCGTGCCGAACGCTCTAAACAGATCTGTGATCTTCTGGTTCCTTTAATAGGCCAGGATATTTATGCTGACGTGATTGCCAAAGTTGACAATATTCCTGATCGGGTTACCCGAACCCATATTGCCAAAACGCTGGTAGAAAAAGGCATTGTGACCCGTCCACAGCAGGCCTTTGATAAGTACATCAAGGAAGGTAAAAAGGCTTATGTCAAATTTGATGGTCTGGGTCTGGAAGAAACCATTCAGGTCATACATGACAGCGGTGGCTTTGCCGTGCTAGCTCATCCAACCCGTTATGACTTATCAGCCACCAATATTCGCTATCTGATCGAGATCTTCGCCAAGTTTGGTGGAGATGCGGTGGAGCTACCGCCAGCCATTGATCCAAGTTCAACCCGTCAGATGGTTGACCGGATGATTGCAGAGCAAGGACTTAAAGTTTCAATTGGCAGTGATTTTCATGGCGATAATATGCCTTGGGTTAAACTCGGTCAGGTGCCAAGTTTAAAACCAGGACAGGTTGGAATTTGGGAGAGTTTTGTTTAATGAGTTAAGTATTTGTAGCAATGCTACCCATCCCAGTGTGAAAGAATTCCCTCTTTTGATCAGAGAGGTAACCTATTAAAGCAAATTATTATCTTGAGCCTGAATCGGTGGTGGTGTCGGTTTACCTAAAGTTCCCAAGAGTTCAATTTCAATAGTACGAACCATAGAATCAAGTGGTAAGTCATTGCTTTGTGTACCAAAAGGCTCTTCAATTTCTGAACTTAAAGCATCGAGACCTAGGAAGGTATAAGCGAGAATACCGACCAGAAAAGGGGTGAATAAACCTAAGGTTGCACCAAGGCTAAACGGCAGAATAAAACAGAAGAAATAAACAGTACGATTCAGCAGAACCGAATAAGCAAAAGGTAAGGGAGTTGTCGCAATCCGGTCACAACCTGTCTGTACAATACTGAGTTCCGCGACATGATTATTCATCTGCATATAAATGATGTCGGAAATTTCACCTTCTTTGAGAGCCTGCATCAGCTCCCACTGGATCAGACTTAAAGTATATTGCGGTGCATTGGCCTGTTGATAGAGCTGAGTAATCGCCTGCTGGCTCATCCCACTAGTTTCCACCAACTCAGTCGGATTGGCTGTCTGATGACGTAAACGGTCCCGCAGGACATTTGCGAAAACGATAACGTGCTGAATCACACGTTCACGACGGCCTTGAGACAACATTCGGCAGTCGCGGTCAAAATGACGTGCATTGGCAATCAGAATACCCCAGAGTTTACGTGCTTCCCACCAGCGGTCGTAACAGGCGGTGTTTTTAAATCCGAGAAAGATAGACAGCACTACGCCAATGAGGGTAAAGCCAACGAGAGGGAGTTCTGGAAAATGAAAATAACCTACACGTGAAAAACCACCAATAATGGCTGAAATCAGCATGACCACGCCTAAAGGAGGTAAAACCTTAGGTAAAATCGTTCCTCGCCAGGAAAATAATAATTTAAAAACGTTCTGCTGGTCACGTACGATCATTTATTGGAATCATCACAATTTTTTTCATGATCTTCTTGAGTTGTAGCTGCTTTGTCAAGTGCTATTCCCCCTTAGACTTCAGGTTTGATGAGTTGCTGCTCAGCAAAGGAAAAACTGCCCTCCAGAGCAATGATGCAATGGTCAATTAAACGGATATCGACCAGTCGACATGCCTGTTGAATCTGGCGGGTCAGATACAGGTCAGCCTTAGAAGGAGTGGCTTGGCCCAAGGGATGATTATGCGCAATCACAATTGAAGTTGCCTGTTGGGTAATGGCATATCTGAGCAACTGATTAATCGAAATATCACATGCATTCACAGAGCCATAAAACAGCTTTTTAAATGCAATTTTCCTTAAACTGGCGTCCAGACACAGGACCGCGAATACTTCCTGATTTTCACTCAATAATTCGAAACGTAAATAATCCCGTAGTCTTTTTGAATTACTTAATTCTAAAGAATCCTGTTTAAGATGCTCGGCAATATAACGCCGTCCTAATTCTTTAACCGCCATTAGCTGAGTGTATTTGCTAATGCCCATGCCATGAAACTGGCTGACTTCCTCTAAGGGTGCATCGAGTAAAGCAGTTAGATGACCAAAATGTTGAATCAGTAGCCGTGCTAATTCTACGGCCGAATGCTGTTGTGAACCTGATCGGAGAAAAATGGCCAGCAGTTCCGCATCAGATAAACTTTCTGCCCCATATTGAATTAAACGTTCCCGCGGCCGTTCCAGTTCAGGCCAGTTTTTGATTGAAAATTGCATAGTTATTAGACTTATTTATTATGAATTATGAGTTTTCCCTGAAGCTGATCTCTTGGGAATGCAATTATTTAATGCTATTGTGAGCCCCACTGCAACAGAAAGGTAAGCTGTTCGTGAGCTTTGATCTAAGTGTAATTCCTCATAAAAATATCATTTTAGCAGTCACTGGCGGTATTGCTGCCTATAAAAGTGCCATTCTGGTTCGCCGTCTGAAAGATGCTGGATTTAATGTGCGGGTCGTTATGACTCAAGGCGCACAGGCTTTCATTACTCCTTTGACCTTTCAAGCTTTGTCAGGCAATCCGGTACATACCGAGTTACTGGATCCTGAAGCTGAAGCGGGCATGGGGCATATCGAGCTGGCTCGTTGGGCTGATCTGTTATTGGTTGCGCCAGCCAGTTGCGACACGCTGGCAAAATTTGCTGCAGGTCTGGCGGATGATTTACTCAGCACTTTGTATCTGGCGACCAATGCACCGGTCTGGGTCGCACCAGCGATGAACCAGCAGATGTGGGCTGCCAAAGCGACACAGCGTAATCTTGCGACTTTGATAGAAGATGGCGTACATGTGATTATGCCGGATGCCGGTTCACAAGCCTGTGGTGATGTAGGCTTGGGCCGTATGCCGGAGCCGGAAGAGCTGGCACGTCAGGTCACAGAATATTTCCATAAAGCTCAGCGCGCGATTGCAGAAAAATTTGGCATGCTGGCGGGCAAGCAAGTCACGATTACAGCTGGTCCGACCCGTGAAGCGATTGACCCGGTACGTTATATTTCCAACCATAGTACCGGGAAAATGGGTTTTGCATTGGCAGCAGCCTGTTATGCAGCTGGAGCGAATGTCACCCTGATTGCTGGTCCGGTGAGCCTAGATACCCCAAATGGCGTCAAACGTAAAAATGTTTCTTCGGCAGTGCAAATGCTGAATGAAAGCATGCAGATGCTGGAGCAGGGTTGTGACATCTTCATTGCGACCGCTGCAGTAGCTGATTATCGTGTCGCACAGGTAGCCGAGCATAAAATCAAGAAAGCAGGCGATGAGCTGAATGTCGCTTTAATAAAGAATCCGGATATTGTAGCGACCATCGCACAGCAGGAAAAACGTCCATTTATGGTCGGCTTTGCTGCAGAAACCCGTAATATTGAAGAATATGCAGCGGGCAAACTGGTGGCGAAAAAACTGGATATGATTGCCTGCAATGATGTTTCGCGTGCGGATATTGGCTTTGCATCCGATGAAAATGCCATGACGGTATTCTTTGCCGAACACTATCATCTGGATAAGCGTGATCTGGACAAAGCCTCTAAACAGGAAATTGCCCAGCAACTGGTTGAAGCGATCCATGATGCCTTGCACCATGATCCTGCTGCAGAAGATGATTTTTAAGTTTTAAATGACGATTAAAGCCCTGACTGGTTCAGGGCTTTTTTATAGGTTTTTTTACCATGAAGTTAAAAAGCCAGTACAACATAAAAATAAAAACGACTTTATAGACTAAGGATTTATTTATTCATTTATTTAAAAAAAGTATAAAATGGATCACAGAATAATCCAAAGATGAAAAGTTTTACACATCTGTAAAGCAGTGAGAGAACACAAGGGGGCGGGATGAAAAAAATCATAATGATATTGATGATCGCCTGTCTGGCTGGATGCAGCTATTTTGTATCGATTGATGAACTGGCCAGAAATATTCAAGGACAAATGCAGCAAGAATTTAATGCTAATCCGAATTATCAGCATTATCGTCTGACTGTAGTAAATGTAAAAATCCGCCATCGCAAAGGCAATGAGTTTGAAGCAGTTTCACATCTGAATTATCAGGGTAATGAATATCCCATTAACGTTAAAATTTCAAAGGTGAATGGTGGTTATAGCTGGGCCATTGAAGATGATGCTTTTGCCTTTATCGATGAAATCGAGATTGAGAAATATCGTCAGCAACTGGATCGTGAGCTGGAACAGCTGGCCTCATCACTCGATGATCTGGAACCTGTGAATGAACCTACCAGTATTGAGTTAGGGCCAGATGTCCGTCCAGTTACAGAACCTGTCCTGCAAGCGGCTTCCTATGATGAAGAACCGATTCCGGTCGGGAATATTACGGCCTATACCCACTAATTTTTATTTTAGGTCATAAAAAAGCACCGGGTCTCGGTGCTTTTTGATTTTAAGGCTGAACTTGATGTTTACGCAGATAATCTTCAGTGCGCTGCATGGCTTCCTGAATATTTAATAATGCTGTTTCTACATCTTTTAGCGTTTTGGCATTGCCACCACTTAAAGCCTGACGCCATTTACGTGCACCTGGTAAGTTCTGAAATAAACCTAAAATATGACGGGTAATAATTGACAATGGTGCACCTTCAGCCATACGTTGGGCAATATAAGGCAGCATTTGTTGCATGATCTCAAAACGGTCCGGTGCTTCGAGATTCCATAGTTGACCCAGCTCAGCTAACAGGTACGGGTTGTGATAGGCTTCGCGGCCAATCATCACGCCATCGACATGCTTGAGATGTTCAAGCGTTTCTGCATAAGTTTTAATTCCGCCATTAATTTCAATGGTCAGTTTCGGACGGTCCTGCTTCAGACGGTAAACATCTTCATAGCGTAGTGGCGGGATTTCACGGTTTTCTTTAGGTGAAAGACCTTGGAGTAAAGCAATTCGGGCATGCACAATAAAGTTATCGCAACCGGTTTTGGCGACCGTATCCACAAAATGCAGCATTTCTTCATAAGAATGCATGTCATCAATACCAATGCGGTGTTTCACACTGACCGGAATATCCACGGCATTACGCATTGTATGAATACATTCTGCGACCAGATCAGGTTCGGCCATCAGGCAGGCACCGATTTTATTATTCTGTACCCGATCACTCGGACAGCCGACATTCAGGTTAACTTCGTTATAACCCCAATCCTGAGCCATTTTAGTACAAGTTGCCAGATCTTGAGGATTGGAACCGCCGAGCTGTAACACAATCGGATGTTCTTCTTTATTAAAGTCCAGATGACGTTTGGCATCGCCATGAATGATGGCGCCTGTCGTCACCATTTCGGTATATAAAATGACATTTGGATTAAACAGGCGTGCAAAGAAACGATAATCTTTGGTGGTCCAATCCATCATCGGCGCAACACTGATGCGAGGTTGAAGTTTATTTTCAATGGTGCTGAGATCAGTCATTCAAAATCACGCCTTAAATGAAATGGAAGAGTAATAGCAGTACAAGAATGAGCAGGAATTGCTGGAAATCTGCTCAAAAAAAAGCAGTACTACAAAAAGAGGGCGTAATACTAGCATAAAATTTGCATGACCAAAGGCTGAACTGCATGAGGATCTATAACTGTCATTCCAATAAAGATATTTAACAAGAGAAATTGTGGGAATTGAAAAATAAACTCCCAGTCATTCTGCAATGCTATATTTTGAGATAATTAAGATTAAGATAAAGAAAACGAGATAAATAAGGAGAATAACGATGCTCATGTTGGAGGAGATTTATAAAAGCAAAAAACCTCAACATTCAGACTATTTTAATTTACGGATTCAACGGGGACTTAGCTGGTTTAAAAAAGCATTAGAGCTGGATGAGGAATTAGAGTTTAAGTTTATTAGCCTGTGGATCAGTTTTAATTCGATTTATGCACAAGAAACAGAGGTTCGTCAGGATCAACAAAGCCTGCATCAATTTCTGGAAACCCTCTGTCAAAAAGATGTGGAACAAAAACTTCAGCATATTGTCTGGGAAAAATACAGCCAGCCAATTTCTGCGCTACTGGATAGCCCTTATACCGATCAAGGTTTCTGGGATTATCGCCATCATAAAGTCAGTCTGGAAAGCTGTCGTGAAGCATTAGACCAGCAAAAGCAGAAAATACAAAAGGATGTACAGGAACGGAATTTAAGTGAAATTTTATTGGTGATTTTTAACCGTCTTTCAACCTTGCATTATCAGCTTATGCAGGGCGGTGCGACTTATCAGAGCTCGTTTAACGTCAAGCAACTTCAAGACAGCTGTCGGGTTCTGGCCGGTTTGCTGCCCATTTTTATCTGCATCCTTTTGGAAAATGCAGCGACTTGGGATTCGGGTAAACCTTATTATCCCGTAGTACAAGTTAGTTAAATTTGTTTAAGCTCTTGCTCGATGTTGCTGCCATTGATCAATTAGTGCAAACAGGGTGGCACATAGCGCCAAGCCAAGTCCAAATAGACAGGTCATGCTCCAGCCACCATGATGCCAGGCATATACCCCCAAGGCAGAACCACAGGCACCACCAATAAAATACAGCGTCATGTAAATAGAGTTCAGTCGTGATTTGGCATCCGGGCGCAAGCGGAAAATCACGTTCTGATTACAGCTATGAGTAATCGCCAGACCTAAGTTAATCAGGGCATAA
>NZ_DFDO01000334.1:5592-8086 GCF_002367915.1 Acinetobacter sp. UBA3025 | reverse complement strand
CGCTTCCTCGATAAAGATCGCCACAGTTTCTTCTACATCACTACGTGCAGCATCTTCACTATCAGCTTCTTCAAGCTCAAATTCTGTTGTGCTTATTTCTATTGCTGCAGTTGTATCTTGATCTTCAGCCGAATCACCTAGCTCAAGACCTGTGATCTGACCTTCGGCAATCAGACTGTCTGCCAGTTGCAAGAGTTCTTCTAAAGCCGGTTCAGGTGTCATTTGTTGTTGTAATTGCTGACCTAAAAGCACGACTGGGCGCAGGTCAACATCGAGTTCCTGCACCTGTTTGAATTTTGGATATAAAGTAAACTGGTAAATATTCAGTACAGCTTTGGCATACTGTTGAATCGTAGGCGTTAACTGGATTGAACCTGAAAGTACCCGGTTTAAGGTATCTTCCACTGCCCATGCAATTTCACCCGCAGATTTAGCCCCCACCATACGGCCTGAACCTTTCAGGGTATGAAAATGGCGGCGAATGGTTTTCAGGTTTTCCTGATGAGCCGGATCACTCAACCATTCTGGAAATAAAGCATTTAACTCAACGAAAATTTCTTCGATTTCCTCGACAAAAATTTCAAGAATTTCTGCATCTTGATCAAGATAACTGTCTTCAGGAAGCGTTGTCGTTTCAACTAAATTTTTTAATATTTCTTTCATAGCTAATGCTTCTTACGTTGTGCCGCCAAGAAGGGCGCTCAAACTTAATTGTGACCGTCACGCGAGACCTATCCTTAATAGTTAGGTCCATCTTGTCGAGGCTTTATCTGTATTTCTGAATGTGCCTCAACCTGGGTTAAGGCACACTCCCCTCATACTTTCTGACTTTATTCGGGTAGTTTAAAGTCAGATACAGATTCACGTAATGCATCGGCCATGTTCGCCAATTCAGATACCGAACGTGCTGTATCGAAGGTTGCACTCGTAGTTTGTGAAGTAATTTCCTGTACGACATTCATCGTGATCGCAATATGACCTGCAGATGCTGACTGAAGTTTCGCAGCATCGGAAATGTTTGCAATCAGTTTTGCCAGGTTATTCGATACGTTCTGAATCTCATCCAGTGCCACACCGGCATCTTTAGACAAGTTCGCACCACGTACAACTTCGGCTGTGGTTTGTTCCATTGAAATTACGGCTTCGTTGGTATCCGTTTGAATGGTTTTTACCAGGCCTTCAATCTGTTTAGTTGCAGATGCAGAACGTTCCGCAAGACGCTGGACCTCATCCGCTACCACGGCGAAACCACGACCAGCTTCACCCGCCATCGACGCCTGAATCGCTGCGTTCAAAGCCAGGATGTTCGTTTGGTCGGCAATATCGTTAATCAGGGCGACGATGTTACCAATTTCTTGTGAAGATTCACCCAGACGTTTAATACGTTTCGACGTTTCCTGAATCTGTTCACGAATCGTATCCATACCTTCAATTGAACGGTGTACAACGTCTGCACCATTTGCAGCAATTTGTACTGAACGTTCCGCAACGACTGCAGATTCTTCCGCGTTGGCAGATACCTGGTCAATGGACATCGCCATTTCGTTAATCGCAGCAGATGCACCGGCAATTTCTTGTGCCTGGTGTTCAGATGCTTCAGCTAACTGGTTGGTAATGCTTTGAGTTGTCGCTGTATATTGCGCAACTTCCTGAGAAGTTTCGGTAATACGAGATACCAGGTCACGTAACTGGTCGATCGCGAAGTTAATCGAGTCGGCAATCGCACCGGTAAAGTCTTCCGATACTGTTGCATATGAACGCAAGTCACCATCCGCAAGGTCAGCAATCTCGTCCAGTAAACGTAAAATCGCATTCTGGTTACGGTCATATTCTTCCTGAAGACGGGTTACACGCTGTTTATCCGATGCACCACGTAGGGTTAACAGGCGGAATACACACAGCAGGAAGCCGATCAATAACAGAATTAACAAAACCGCTGGAACGATTGTTTTCAGACCAGAGTTACCAGATAGTTTGTTCAGGTTATCGAGCAGGACATCCGATTGCGAGAAAATTGACGCAGATGCCTGACGTACTTTTACGATTTGCGCAGAGTTTTTCAGGATTGTCGCAGATGCTGATTCAAGTACATCATCATATTCTGCTTTAATGCCT
Organism: Acinetobacter sp. UBA3025; assembly: GCF_002367915.1. NCBI lineage: Bacteria > Pseudomonadati > Pseudomonadota > Gammaproteobacteria > Moraxellales > Moraxellaceae > Acinetobacter > Acinetobacter sp. UBA3025. The sequence goes on along the minus strand of NZ_DFDO01000334.1, from coordinate 5,971 downwards.
TCAAGAGACTCGCGCAGGTTTGGATCAGTAATCCGTTGTACACCCAGTTCAGCAGAACCGTTTAACTGTGCATTTAAGTATGAACCGAAAGTTTCGGTATCGGCACTGAAGTCGTCCGCTGATTCACGTGAACCGTCGTTACCGGTCAATACCAAGCTGATCGAACGTAAAATACGCTCCGCAATGAATACTTGGTTTTTCGCAATGACCACCTGGTTAGACGGCATGTCTTGACGCGCCATCTGGTCGACCATCAAGTTATATTCAGCCTGAATCCCCGGGATGGCTTCACCAATTGCGATGTTGGTGTCATATAACTGGTTAATGATTTTTTGTTGCGATGCAATCAGGTCAATACTAGAAGACACTTCTGTCCACT
>NZ_DFDO01000334.1:0-5454 GCF_002367915.1 Acinetobacter sp. UBA3025 | reverse complement strand
AGACACTTCTGTCCACTGTTTATCTACTGCTTGCAGCGCTTCATTATTGGAATGAATATTTTTTACAATCTCAAGGTTTTCCGTAAAAGCTTTTTGAGAATCTGTCAGTTTTTTCATCGCTTCAGGTGTACCAGAAGCCGTTGCTTCAGTCGCCTGACGAGAAATGGTTTGTGAAAGCAGACGTAAATCACCCAGACTTTGTGTCAGCTGGTTAGCACGTGGCACACTGTAGAAAAGATACAATAAAGTGATGGTTGCCGCTAACAGACAGCCGGCTGCGCCATAAATAAACGGTTTAGACTTTTCACTATCACCAAATACACGTGACAACTGGTCTGTTTGTGATTGAATCTTGGATAAAAAAGTATTGCCACTTTTGCGGCTACCTTCACCTGTATTTTTCTTTTTAAGTTTAAAGCCCATGCAGCCTCTCCCCGATTTACGTCTTTATTACTTTCGTGCGCGACGTTTAATTTATAAATTTTATAGATGCGTTCATAAATTTTGGATTTTGCAACAGACGACTGAATAAGAACACATGCCATTGCTGGTTATGCTGGTGGAAAAATCCCTGACAGTATTCTTGTAAGTTATTATCCAATTCAGTAGTTTTAGAAAAAAAACTTTTCTTATTAAAATGTTGTATACCCAAAACTTGATCAACGACCAAACCGACATATTGGTCATTATGGTGAATACATAATACTTTTTGAGTCGGTGAAAACTGGCTACTCTGTCCTGATACATATTGAGTCAAATCAGAAACTGATAATAACCTTCCCCGAATATTGGCCAATCCTAACACCCATGATTGAGTATTAGGAACTGGCGTATATTTTGGAGGATAGATCACTTCGGATACTTCCCCCAGCGGGGCAACAAAATATTGCCCCATCATCTCAAAAGCAATGCCTGACCATCGGTTGACTTCATTTTCATTAGAAACGTAGTTTTTATTTCCCCGTTTCGCAATGCGAAGCAATTCGATAAATCCATTTGCTGCCATAGAGCTTATCCTGCGTTGAGGTGGTGCTTAATCACTTCAATCAACTGTTTTTCATCTACCGGTTTTGTAAGATAATCTGCGGCACCCTGACGTTTACCCCAAACGCGGTCAGTGGCCTGATCTTTGGTACTTACAATCACAATCGGAATATGCTTGGTGGTTGCACCACGTGCGATTTGACGTGTTGCCTGGAAGCCATTCACGCCTGGCATGACCACATCCATCAATACCAGATCTGGCAACTCAGCCTGAGCCATGGTTACCCCATCTGCACCATTGGATGCTTCAATCACCTCAAAGCCATGTTTAGAAAGAATCTCTCTAAAACGGAATGTTTCTGTCGGTGAGTCATCTACGATTAAAATACGCGCCATGCCAATTCCCCTAAAAAATCAATTATTAAGCACTAATATGGTTACGGATTGCATTAAGCAATTCATCTTTACTGAAAGGTTTAGTCAAGTATTCATCCGAACCAACAACACGACCTTTGGCCTGATCAAATAAGCCATCTTTACTCGAAAGCATAATCACAGGAATATTCTGATAATTTTGAGAATTTTTAATCAACGCACAAGTTTGATAACCATCTAGACGAGGCATCATAATATCTACAAATACGATATCCGGATTGGCTTCTGCGATTTTTGATAAAGCTTCAAAACCATCTACCGCAGTCACGACTTCATATCCTTCGCGCTGTAGAAGAGTTTCTGCTGTACGACGAATGGTCTTTGAGTCATCAATGACCATAACTTTTAGATTTTGGAATTTATCGTCCATTTTGACCCTTCCCATTTTAGAAACGATGCGCCATAAGGCTCATAGGATTATTTTATTACGATCGATAAACATTTTTAACACAAATCCACTTGTATTATCAATGAACATTTTCTACACAAGTGTGCAAAAATAGCGGATTTCATCAACCATTTCACATTTTTATTTTGTCATTGCTTTTTTTTTGACTGACGGTAGTTTTTAATTCGTGAATTTGAGTCTAATATAGCATTATTATTACTTTAAAATAAGTAATTTAGTCAACTTTCAATTGGGGAGCCAATGATGAGTCAGTTTTCAGAAAAACTTGCTTTCATTGATAAAAATAAAATGACTGGCCAATTCATATTTGCAGTGACACTTTTTCTTCAGGTCACCATTTCATATGCCTCAACTAACCAGCCACCAAAAGCCACCTGGTATCGCTATTATGATAATAAAGGCGTGGCCAATATCAGCACTAACGTTACCCCCAACCATATCCGCTATGGCTATGAGGCACTTGACCAGAATATGCAGGTCATTAAACGTGCACGTCCTTATAATGTCGATAAAGATATTAAACAGGCGCCGCAACGTGCCCAGCAAGCCCAGCGCATCGCAGAAGATCAAAAACTGAAACGTGCCTATACCAATAGCCATGTTGCTCTACAAAAAAAGAATGAAAGTCTGAGCCAACTGAAGAAACAGATTGCCTTTCAGCAAGAGCAGATGAAACAGTTGCAGCAAGACCGGGTCATGTTTGTACGCCAAGAACGTGAATATTTACGTAAAGGCAATAATCCCCCGGCCTCTTTAAAAGCCAACCTTGAAAACAACCAGAAAAACCTGATTTCTCAAAAAGAAAATATTCAATCTTTACAAACTCGCTATCGAAATATGGAAGCGGAATACGACAGAATTATTGCCCGTTTAAAAGCGCTTGAATAAACACAAATAACTTGTTGTTGCTTTAAACGACCACAAGTGAAAAGGATTAATATGCCATTTGCACAGCATTTTCATATTTCAAAGACCTCTTCTTCGCGCTCTGTATTGATGATGAGTGCACTTTGCTTAAGTCTTTTTCTAAGCGGCTGCAATAAAAATGAATCTACACCGCAAGCCGAAAGTCCAAAAACAATTGAACTGATCCCTCAGGATCTGGTTGCTGTAAAAACAGGCACTTCTATCCAGAAATCAGCATTTACCGGCACTATTCGCGCAGTCAACCAAAGCAGTATTCAGGCGCAGGTTTCTGCCACTGCCACCAGTGTTAATGCTCAGGTCGGTGACAATGTAGCTAAAGGTCAGGTACTGGTTCGCTTAAATAATCAGGATAATGCCGCACGTCTGGCTCAGGCCCGTGCCAATCTGGCATCTACCCAGGCACAGGCTAATCAGGCGCGCAACATGATGCAGCGCAAAAAGCGTCTGCTCGACCAAGGCTTTATCTCTAAAGTTGAATATGAGCAAAGCCAGGTTGACTATCAGGCCCAGGTTGAAAATGTCCGCGCACAGCAAGCCAATGTCGATATTGCCGTAAAAGCCGATCGTGATGGCATTATCACTAGCCCGATTAGTGGCGTGATCACTCAGCGTCAGGTTGAGCCCGGTCAAACCGTGGCGATCGGACAAACCCTGTTTGAAATCGTAAATCCAAATCAACTGGAAATTCAGGCCCGTGTCCCGAGTGAGATGCAGTCCAGTCTGCGTTTAGGCAGCAAAATTGAATATCAGATTCAGGGCAATCCAAACACATTTACCGCTGCTATTAGCCGGGTATCTCCAATTGCTGATCAGGCTAGTCGCCAGATTGAATTCTTCGCCAGACCAAATGAAAGTATTCCCTCTTTAAGTATTGGCTCTTTTGTTGAAGGCAATATTCTGAGTTCTCAACAAGTTTCTGGCCAGATCATTCCCCTCAATACCATTCAGGATATCCAGAATAAACCTTTTGTTTGGATTATTCGCCAGAACAAAATTATTAAAGTGAATGTTCAGGTTCTGGAACAGCGCTACAACCAGAATACGGCAGTAATCCAAGGTCTGGAGACAGGTGATCAGGTCAGTCGCATTCCATTTACCGAGGCAGATCTCAACAAGCCAGTGACGCTGCGTTCCAACTAATCAGACAGGATCATTAATATGTGGTTTACCCGAATTAGTGTGAAGTATCCCGTCTTCACCATTATGATGATGTTCTGTTTGATGGTGCTTGGACTAGCTTCCTGGCAGCGCATGGGTGTGGAAGAATTTCCGGATGTGGACTTCCCCTTTGTCGTGATTTATACCAACTATCCAGGTGCTTCCCCAGAAACCGTTGAATCAGAAATTACCAAAAAACTCGAAGATCAGATCAATACTATTTCCGGTTTAAAACAGGTGATTTCACAATCCAGTGAAGGTCTGTCGATGATCACGGCTGAATTCAATCTGGAAGTGCCTTCAACCACGGCAGCACAGGATGTCCGTGACAAAATTGCTTCAGTCACCGCTGAATTCCGTGATGAAATTCAGGAGCCAGTCGTCGAGCGTTATGATCCGACTGCCAATGCAATCATGTCGATCGTATTTGAATCTGACAATATGGGCTTAAAAGCACTAAGCTCCTATCTGGATCAGCGCATTGTTCCACAACTACGGACTGTTCCGGGTGTAGGTACAGTCAACCTGCTCGGTGATGCACAGCGCCAGATTCGTATTCAAGTTGAACCACAGAAACTGCAAGCTTTTGGCATTGGCGTGGATAGCGTCATTAATACTCTGAAATCTGAAAATATCGAAGTTCCGGGCGGTACATTAAAATCTGGCAACTCGGAACTGGTGATTGAGATCAATTCCAAAGTCCTGCATCCCCTCGCCTTTGGCGATCTGGTCATTGCCAATAAAAATGGTGCACCGATCTTTCTGAAACAGGTCGCAGAAATTGAAGATAGTCAGGCAGAACTTGAAACTGGTGCATTTCTGAATGGCAAGGCTGCAGTGGCTGTCGACATTCTGCGTAGCTCTGATTCTAATGTTATTGAAGTAGTAGACAGTACCTACAAAACTCTTGAAAGCATTAAAGCCCAATTACCACAAGGAACCACCTTAAAAGTTGTGATGGATTCTTCAAAAAGTATCCGCGGCACCATTGGTGATGTTGCGCGTACCATTATTGAGGGTGCGGTTCTTGCTGTGCTGATTGTTCTATTATTTTTAGGTTCTTTCCGCTCAACGGTCATTACTGGCCTCACTTTACCGATTGCATTGCTCGGAACTTTGACCTTTATCTGGGCTTTTGGTTTCAGCATCAATATGATGACCTTATTGGCCCTGTCTTTAAGTATCGGTTTGCTGATTGATGATGCAATTGTAGTACGGGAAAATATCGTACGGCATACCGATATGGGTAAAGACCATGTCACTGCCGCGCTGGACGGCACCAAAGAAATTGGCCTTGCCGTTCTGGCAACAACACTGACCATTGTCGCGGTATTCTTGCCTGTTGCCTTTATGGGCGGAATCATTGGCCGTTTCTTCTATCAGTTCGGTGTAACGGTGAGTACCGCCGTTCTGATTTCCATGTTTGTTAGCTTCACTCTAGATCCAATGCTATCTGCGCATTGGGCAGAAAAGAAAAAAGATCCCAATAAAAAGCCAGGGCGCATTAAACGTTTCTTTAACTGGATTTCAGGTAAATTAGA
>NZ_DFDO01000335.1:0-4126 GCF_002367915.1 Acinetobacter sp. UBA3025 | reverse complement strand
CAATGCGCCAATCATATGCGGAATCCATTTTAGAATTTTCGGGGAAAACAATACCTGAATTCTGCAATGATTTGCTACACTTTGTCAGCACAGAATATGATAAAACTACACGACATAAACATATTAAGTTGTTTAAGATGCTGAATACTTTAAGTTCTGCTCGAAAAGCAACACGGTCAAATTGGTCTTGAGGCCAAGGAAGTACGAATTATTTATGAAATTTCAAACAATAGCTTGTGCAGTTGCGATTGCGACAGGCGGATTATTTTTTACCCATGTGGTGAATGATGCAATTGCAGCTGATGGTAAAGAAGTAGTCAGCAAAGCAGTGCTTCAACCTTCTCAAGAACAGGCATTGGTATCCCGACAACTGGCAACTCTCGTTGATCGCCAACATTATTTGAATATACGTCTGGATGCTCAGACTTCACAGCGTATCTTTGATTTTTATATTGATAGTCTGGATGCAGATCACAGTCTTTTTCTGGCATCTGAAATAGAAGATTATAAAAAACGCTATGGCGCTACTTTCGGTGCCAATCTGAAAGCTGGTAATTTGTCTGGCCCTTATGAAATTCATGCACAGTATCGTGAGCGTTTAGCCCAGTTCTATACCTTTATGCTGGAAGAACTGAAAAAACCGCAAAACCTGAATCAGAAGAATGTATATATTGAAACGGATCGCGAAAAGGCGCCGTTCTTTAAAACTCAGGCTGAACAACGTGCTCACTGGTCAAAAATGCTGGTCTCTCAGCTGATTAACCTGACGATCAGTAAGGAAGAAGAGCAGGCCAAGCAAAATGCACTTAAAGCCAATCCTGAACTGGCGAATGGCCAGGATCTGACTGGGCCGGAAGATTTAACGCCTGCTCAAACCCTGACTAAGCGTTATACCCGTCAGTTAGAGCGTCTCAGCCGGATCAAGAGCGATGATGTGCTGGACAAAACCCTGAATGCAATGATGCTGACTTATGATCCGCACAGTAATTATTTCCCGCCTGTAGATGCAATGGAGCTGAACCGTCAGACTACATTGCAGCTGGAAGGGATTGGGGTGTCGATTCGTCCGGAACGTGGTAATGAAGATTACACCAAGATTGAAACCATTGTAGAAGGTGGTCCTGCCAGCAAATCAGGACAGGTAAAATCAGGTGACCGTATTGTCGGCGTTGCTCAAGACGGCGAACAGATGGTTGATGTGGTCGGCTGGCCGAGCAATGAAATTGTTGGCCTGATTCGTGGTAAGCGCGGCACCAAAGTAACGCTGAAGTTATTAGGCCCGGGTGCGACCATGGGGCAGGCGCGTAATGTCAGTCTTGTACGTGATGTGATTCAGGAAGAAGATGCCGGGGTTAGAACCCGTACCGTTGAAATCCAGCGTGATGGTAAAAAATATCAATACGGTGTGATTGAAATTCCATCTTTCTATCTGAACTATCGTGCCCGTCGTGCGGGTACCGACTACCGTTCCGTATCAGAAGATACCAACAAGGCTTTGAAAGAACTGGCTGCGAAAAATGTTGCCGGTATTATCGTAGACTTGCGCAATAATCCGGGTGGTTCACTTGAAGAAGTGGCACGTATGCTGGGACAGGTGATCAAATCGGGTCCAGTAGTTCAGATCCGTGATGGTAACGGTAATGTCAGTGTCTTTGAAGATGATGATGGCGGTGCACAAACCTATGCCGGTCCATTGGCAGTAATGGTGAACCTGGCTTCTGCATCTGCAAGTGAAATTTATTCAGCAGCAATTCAGGATTATGAACGCGGCATCGTGATCGGTAGTACCACAACGGGTAAAGGAACTGCACAGGTTCAGCTGGATAGCTTGGCGCATGGTCAGGCGACACTGACTCAGCGTAAGTTCTACCGTGTGACCGGTGGTAGTACCCAAAACAAGGGCGTGATTCCAGATATCAAGCTGGTCGACATCTATAATGAAGAGTTTGGTGAACGTAAGGCCAAAAATGCCCTAGAGTGGGATACGATTCCAACTGCGCCATTTAAACGTGAAGGTGTGGTACAGAAATATGTACCGGAACTGGCCAAGTTATCTCAACAGCGTGTCGCTCAGAACCCTCAATTCAAGTATCTGGAACAGCGTACAGCGGCCATGAAAAAAGTCGAAGACCAAAAACGTGTAGTTCTGGATCTGGAACAGCGTAAAGCTGAGTTGCTGGATATCGAGCGTAAAGCTTTAGAAGCTGAAAATGCCCGCCGTGCTGCAACCGGTCTGAAACCTTATCCAAACTGGGAAAGTTATCAGGCTTCTCTGGATGCTATGGTTGAAGCTCGGGCGAAAATGAAAGCCAAAGAGCGTCCGGCATTACCGGAAGAAGAAGCTTTTGTACTGGAAGCCGCGCATGTCTTGGCTGACTATGCTCAAGCACAGTCAAAACAGTAACTTTCACATAAAATAATGTAATTTCCAAAAACAGCCTATTTCGATAGGCTGTTTTTTTTGTGCAAATAAAATGCAATATCAATTAATTATAAAGTGCTATGTAACTAAATAAAAAAGAAAAATTTGTGATTTATGTCGAATAAAAAAGCTGGAATATTAAATTTAATCAATTGATAAAATCTCAAAGACTTCTAATATATAAGCTGAATTTTTATTTTATCGCTTCAGGGTAATTTCTAACTCCACCCCAGCCCCTGAAGGGATAAAAATATTGCAATAAATTTTGTTATGGCTTCAAGTTTGAAGCAGTCGGGATAAACTCTGAAAAGAGTATTTTGTTTTTTATAGGGCGTAAATTTAGCGGGGAATCGTGCGAATACAGCTGCGCAATAAAATAAGAATGATCGCCCAGATGGAACATTTTATATGATTCATGCTCATCATGATGTCAGTCTGCTCATTGGATCGATGGCTGTGGCATTTATTGCCTGCTATTTGACGCTTACGCTTGAGCAGATACTATTTCATAATGTGTCGCTAAGGTTGAAAACCCTTATTTTACTGATCAGCGGTGGCTTGCTGGGACTGGCAATCTGGGGAATGCATTATGTCGGCATGACGGCAGCTCATTTTCCTGATGCTTATGATATCGATACTGCACTCACCTTAAGTTCTTATATGATTGGCTTTGTGGGAGTAACTTTTGCCATCTGGCTCACCACCCGTAAAACCTTGCCTTGTGCCCGTCTGATTCTAGGTGCTGTTCTGATGGGGCTGGGCATGTCAGGAATGCACTATATGGGCATGCTGGGTCTGAATGTTAAAAATCATGTGACTGCCTATCACCCTTTATTAATGATCTGTTCGATCCTGATTGCAACGAGTGGAGCGGGACTCAGTTTCTGGGTGGTATTCAAATATCGACAGGCAGTGCAAAGTACGATCCGGATGAAGCTCGTGGTCGCGAGTATGCTCACGTTGACCATTGTCGGGATGCATTATACGGGTATGGTGGCACTCAGTTTTTATGAAGATGTCCATCCACTGAGCCAGATCAGTCATTCCCACTATGACTTGTTATTTTCAGTCATCCTGATTAGTTGTCTGGTACTGGTGGCTGCATTTGGCGTAGCCATGCTGGAGTTACGCTTTGAATCACGTAACCGTCAGCTGATGCTGGCCAATAAAGAGCTGGCGAATCAGGCGATTCAGGATAATCTTACCAAACTGCCAAACCGTTTATATCTGGTCAAATATGCACAATTGCTATTTTCTGACCGGCAGCAAGATGCCCAGCATGAAATCGCTTTTCTATACATTGACCTAGATCGCTTTAAAGCCGTGAATGATGTATTTGGCCATCACGTTGGAGACCAGCTACTGATTCAGCTAGCTTATCGTATTCATCAAATTCTGGGAGATGATACTGCTGCGCATCGGTGGCGATGAATTTCTGCTGGTGCTGGAAAATACTTCAGTAGAACAGGCCTCAAAAATATCGGAAAAGATTCTGGAGCTGATTCAGGAAAGTTTTCAGATCAGTGGTAAGACCATTAATATCTCGGGCAGTATCGGGATCGCCATGTATCCGAAGCATGGCCAGAATCTGCAAGATTTGCTGATCAATGCAGATGCCGCTATGTTGACTTCCAAGTATCAGGGACGGAATACCTATTCTGTTTTTAATTTCTCGACCGACCAGCATGAAAGCAAGAGCCAGAG